>JAPLHL010000205.1 GCA_026389655.1 Chloroflexota bacterium | reverse complement strand
TGGGATGGAATTATTATGGTGTAGCGATTGCAGGAGCTATTGTGTTGACACTGAAGAATGTATTCTTTGTTCCATGGTATGCCACAAAAGTAATGGGTATCCCCACTAATACATTTACAAAATCTTTGTTTTCTGGATTCCTGGCTGCACTGATTATCGCTGGTTTTGCAGCCATTATTGGAAAAATTTTTATTATAATATCATTGTTCAACCTGGCACTTTTCCTGGGGATTATCTCCGTCATATATTTTATCTTTATATGGTACATTGGTTTTAATCAATCTGAACGGAAAATATTTTCTCACTATTTTCCTAAAAATACGGAGTAAATAAATGACACCTGATGTGATTTCGACAATCGTGAAAAATGATCTCTGTATAGGATGCGGTCTCTGTATACGTTCCTGTCCTTCAGGGGCTATAAAAATGCACAACCGGGAAGTTGCGCCGGTCCCATTCACTGATGCCAAGCATCTTAATGAAGCTATCGTTGCTTCAATACAGGGCAAGAAGTAGCGGGATTAACTTGTCCGTCATGCAGCAAATTTCCACAATCCGGCGTTGCCGGTATGATCAGTCCGCCGAATAAAAGGACAAAAAAATCATCATCGTTATGATGAATTATCTGCTGGCCTAGCGGCTCTCAATTGTGCTAGAATTTAGACATCCGAAATCGCAACAGGTATAGGAAATTTCTGTTAAATTTATATTGGTTATTCGATCAATCAATGCTCGTAATTAATTTTAGGAGGACATAATGTCTAGAAAAGTTGCTATCGTAGGTATCGGGCAGACACGCCACGGCAGTCGAAGGCCTTATCAAAATGACGGTGAAATGATTTACGATGCTGTCAGCCTTGCCCTGGCAGACGCACAACTATCCCGGAAAGATATGGAGACTGTTATCATCGGAAACATGGACCTGTTCGAAGGCCATTATCTTAACGATGGGATGCTTACAGACTATTCAGGAAGCACCGGAAAATCCGGGTTCAAGATGAACACCGGCGGCACGGTCGGAACCATGGAAGTCGTGACGGCCTGGTACAATATCGCCTCCGGATATTGCGATACAGCGCTGGTTATAGGCTGGGAAAAACACGACGAAGCCGCCGTACAACCCGCTATCACTACAATATACGATCCAGCATATCAGAGAAATTTTTCGGTAGGCGCCTTAAGCGGGTTAGCTCTCTTATCAAACGATTACATGGGGCGGACCGGTTGCCCGATTGAGATCGGAGCATTGGTAAGGTCATACGCATCGGAAAACGCCTCGCGCAACCCGAATGCTCATGTGCGTGAAAAATTCACTCCGGAACAGGTGCTCCATGCCAGGATGGTGCTTTACCCACTCACCATGTTCATGATCTGCCCGACGAGCCTGGGCGCATGCGCAATGGTACTTATGAGCGAAGAAAAAGCAAAGAAGATTACAAAGAAACCTGTATGGATCAAAGACCACGTCACAGTCCACGCTGAAGAAGGCGGAGGTCTGTGGGACCATATGTCCGGCGGCCCGCGCTTGAATACCGAAACGGAAGCTGGGAAAACCATTTTGAATCGCAATCATATCACCAAGCCCCTTGAAGAGATCCAGTTCATGGAGATGTACGACCCATGCCCATTTTTCCATCCGTTCTTCATGGAGGACTTCCAACTCTGTCCTGAAGGCCAGGGATGGAAGTTAATCGAAAAGGGCCTTACCAACAGGGATGGGCAATTCCCGATATCGCCCTCTGGTGGAGTTATGTGTACCAATGCAATCGGTGATTCCGGTACTGTGCGCGTAGCGGAAGCTGCACTGCAACTAAGAGGGGATGCCGGAGAGCATCAGATCACCCGTAAAGCGAAGCAGGGGCTAGCCAGCGGTTTCGGCGGCTCGAACTGGACGGACCTTTTCCTGCTGACAAACGAATCGAGTTGGTAGGCGATTTCATAAATCCGGCACTCAAGTAGTTCACTTAATAGAATATCATCCGGCGTAGAAGTATTTGCCGGAGATATAAATAATATAAAATGACAAAGAACGCCTTTTCGTTGAAAAGGCGTTCTCTATTCTGAAGGTTTGAACATTACAATCTCATGTAATGTGAGGATTAACTCCCTGGGGTATTTGTATTTGGCCCTGTCGTTATATTCAAAATCATGTTTGATAAATTCAAACTCACCGGTGCTGAGTGTCACGTTTCTTCCATCGGCCAGCATCAGGACCTTCACTGCATGATTATCCACTTTATTGTTGCACTGGATAAAGGCATAGCAGACGGTATAATGATCTGAATAGATACGCCCCCACATCCAGTAATTAATAATCATGGGAAACTGGAAATTCAGCCAGTTGTGATCGTGATATCCTGTACCCTTGACCTGCAGAGTACGATCACCCTCGGTAACCGTTCCTTCGACCCGTGCCTTTGGGCAGGGAACTATCCAGGCAAAATAGCCCATATGGCCGAACTGAGAAATGCCGGAGCCGGGTTTCCAGCCGTTTACTTCAGCTGTGTATGTTAGATGGCAGCCGAGGTCTTTCTCCTTGATATATATCTCATAGCGGGGTAGCTGCCCATCCAACTGTTCAACCCTTAGATAATTGCCGCCAATCCTGACATCGGCCTTATCGCGGGCAGCTGTAAAATCCGATTTTTTATAGGGGACAAATTTCTGGATTTTAGTACCGTCCGGCCTGTGCAGGACAATTTCCACGCCGGGTTTGCCGCCCATTCCCCACCACTCGTATTTTCCTCTTAAACCGACACCTGTATGCAGGCCATCCTCTTCCGGCTTCAAAGGTGTGATCGTAGCGTCATACCTTCCGGGTCCTGTCCATCCTTCGTTTACCATCATGTTTTTATCCTCAACCATCGATTATTCCTCCAACGTACCCTTAAAAGAATGTATATCCTTCTTTTTCATCAGGGAACGCTTTTTCCGACGGGCCGCTGTAAGTCCATGAGTCATATGAGGAATTGGGATCAAGTTTCTCCTTAATCTTCATGATCATCTCATGATAGTTGTAGCAGTGAGGCCCAAAGAGCTGGTTCATCGGGCCGCCAAACGCCGCAATTGGTAATCCCAAAGACTTCTCAATAGTTCCATGAAGAGACTCTTCAACTATTGCCTTGGTAGCCTTTCTGGATTCCGGATCGTTGGTGGAATACTCACCAATTCCTTCGATGTAGCCCAGGTGTCCGTAATCGAATGTACCGCCGCTTCCGAGATCGCCGCCATCATCCAGGATAAGCCCTTTCTTAATGGCGGGCATCTTAACACCGGCGATGTAATCAGCCTGCTCAAAACCCATGTCCCAGGTGTCAAAGGCGCCTACCGATGTAAACATACCTGATGATGCCCGGAATCCGCCCTGGGCGTTATTGGCATGGCGCACCAGGATGAAAAAGGCCGTTGTATATAACTTTAAGCGCATCTCTTCACTGGTTTTCAGGGAGTCTGCAATTTCCTGAATAAAAGGTATCTTCGTTAGTAGCTTTAACGGATTATCGAATAGCTTGAAGAGCGGGCTAACTAATTCAAAAGCAGAAACCGGTATCTGCTGCATAGGCAAAATCAGGCCTCCCGACTCCTTCACTATCTGCTTGAGCGCCTTCACTTTCCATTCATACTCTTCTTTTGAGTGTCCATGGACTGCCACGGTCAGTACATAGCGGGCAAGTTTTTGGAAAACTCCGGTTGACCACAGCCGTTTTAGTTCAAGATTATTGTCGGTAAAACCCAGGGCGATAAAGAACGCCGGCATCCTGAAGTCCGAATAATTGCATTCAGCTTCGCCCAGTTTATACCCTGCGTCGGTTATCTGTTCTTTTGTGGGGAACATCAGAATAAATACTCCAAGGTTCGGCAATGCACGGTCCAGGATATATTTGGGCGAACCACCGTGGACTCTATATTCAGGATCGGAATCCCACCGGTATAGTTTGACCCCAACTTTCGTAAAGGTTCCCAGCCCGCCGAATGTTCCCTGAAAACCACGGATGAGTCCCCTGACACCGGGGCCCGGGCCATCAGTGGTAAACCACTCAGCGCCGTCTCCGGGGCTGCCCAGCGTCACAATCTCTCCCGATGGCATCACCCACTCTACTCCCAGCATATTCCTCGCCTGGTACCCCATGGAAGCGCCTGTTATGCCGTATCCCCACGCTGCAGCAGTCGATGCAAGGATGGAGTGATTGCCGCCGCATGAAACAGCATGCACGTTCAGGCCGTGTTTCCATAGCTCGGATTGAAGGTCTATGGCTCTTACATAAGGTTCAACAACAGCGACCTGGTTCTTATAATCAATGTCGATGATTTTATCCATCCGTTTCAGATCAAGCAGGATCGTTTTCCGGCTCCCCGGCGCTGAGGAAGTAATCCAGCCCGTAGAAAACGGTTTAAGCATAAAGTCTTTTCTATTACAGAATTTCGTTAGTTTTGAGATCTCTTCAGGTGTTTTCGGCATGATAACGGCGGCGGGACGTGAAGTCCATAACTTATCCTCCTTATTCAAGGATGAAGAGTTGTAGTAGATTGAGTATGCATCCCGCGTAGGGAGGTCAGCCTTCACCCACTCAGCGCCGACTATATCATGCAGCTCTTTTAATTCGTCAGTCGTAAACATTGCAGCCTCCTGTCATTAAACACGTCCCCATCGTTTTAAAGCGAAAATTTACCCGGATTAAGGATATTGGCAGGGTCAAACAGGTCTTTGATTACCCGAATAAGAGCGGTGTTACCAGGATTATTCTTGAAAACCATCTCAGCAGCCTTACCGTACGGCCTACTGAAAAACGCCTTCGCTTTAATCAGCCGCCCTGTCACGTCTACTTCAAAATTTCGTATGTTTTCAACCTCACGACTGTCATCCGGATTAAATGGGACCATAAACTCGATATGACATGCGTGGTTCTGTACAACAGGCTGAATATATATGCCTATCCGGTCACTGCCGATATTGAATGATGCCGCTGATTCCCGGACCAGTGCAATGTATTTTTCCGAGTTATTGAGTAGAGATAGAAAGAA
>JAPLHL010000086.1 GCA_026389655.1 Chloroflexota bacterium | reverse complement strand
CATGATGTAAACTGCCTGCCAATTATGAAGCCTTTCACCGGTAAAATGCTGTTCGATCCCGCCGTACCTATCGGCGGACGAAGGGGTGAATTCTGGGGCGAGGGCTGGGGCATACTCACCGATCAGAAATCGGCGCTGCTGGCTGGTTTTGTCTCCACTGCAGACCAGTTCGGCACGCTTCACGCCAACTGCAAAGCAGGTGCTTCTGAATTAACGTTGACCGCTCCGGCCGACGGCATCTTGCTGGAGCCGGGTGAAGAATTCAGCTCTGAGTGGGGCTACCTGCAGTTTATCGACCTGCCCTCTGCTGATCCTGCCTCCGATTATGTCGCTGCCGTTGCCAGGCAGATGAAACCGCGTGTATCCGCCATACCACTACCGGCACAGTGGACGCACTGGTACCACTTCTTCCAGTACATCACAGCAGACCTCTTTATACAAAACCTCAATGTCATCGATAATATTAAGGAAACGATACCTTTCAAGATTGTGCAGCTTGATGATGGCTATCAGTCGGCCTGGGGTGACTGGACAACCTGCAACGCCAAGTTCCCGGATGGCCTGGCACATCTATCCAAAGCCATTAAAGCCAAAGGCTATATATCCGGTTTATGGCTGGCGCCCTTTGTCGTCGACCCGCGCTCCAAAATCGCTCAGGAGCATCCCGATTGGATGGTTAAAGATAACAAAGGCAAACCCCTTGTAAGTGGATTTTTCTACGATTTCTGGGGTCATGTACTGGACCTTACCCAACCGGAGGTACTGGAACACGTGCGCTCGCTGCTTCACACCATTGCCGGTGAATGGGGGTACGGCTTCGTCAAGACAGATTTCGTTTACTCCGGCGGATTGCCCGGCATCAGGCAAAATCCTAAAATGACGCGTGCCCAGGCTTTCCGTAAGGGCATGGAAGCTGTAAGAGAGGGCATCGGCAAAGATACCTTTTTACTTGGCTGCGGCTGTCCCTTCGGCCCGGCCATCGGCCTGGTCGATGCCATACGCGTCGGCCCGGATACTGCTCCCAACTGGGAGCCCTATCTCTGGAACATGAAATGGGCCACACCTATCATCAAGGGGGAAATGTCGATCGCCGCCCTGCGCAACAATGTCCGCCATACACTTAACCTGAGCACTATTCACCGTGGCTGGTGGTGGAATGATCCGGACTGCCTGATGGTACGCAATTACGATACTACTCTGACTGATGATGAAGTTATGAGTAATGTCAGCCTTATCGGATTGAGCGGCGGGTTGATGATAAATAGCGATGACCTCACACGTTTACCCGTTGAACGCCAGAAATGGGTGGGCCTGCTGACCCCAGTGCTGAGCAAAGGCGGACGTCCGCTGGACCTGCTGGAACGTGAAATGGCCGAGCTATATGACCTGCCTGTTAAGAACGTTTGTGGACAGTGGCATGATATCGCAGTGTTCAACTGGGGTAATCGCACGGCAGACCGGTTGCTGAACCCGGCGCTGGTGGGCTTCACCAGGGATCAAAAACTGCACGTTTTCGATTTCTGGCAAAAGAAGCACTGGAAAACTGACGGTGGCGATATCCTGCTGGAAAATGTCCGCTCACACGGCTGTTCTTTGCTGCGTATATGCCCCGTTGGCAGTGGACCGCTGCTCATCGGCGACACTCTCCACATCACGCAGGGGCTCGAAATCGAAACCTGGCAGGTTGCAGATAGGTCGCTTCAATTTAATACCATAGATCTGGGCAGAAAGGCCGAAGGATCGATATGGTTGGAATTGCCAGGCAAACTTATACAGGCAACCTGCAATAACGCTCCTATAGCTTTTTCACTTGAAAACGATGATATCTACAGGCTTGATTTGAAATTCCACGGCCGGGCAGAGATCAAAATACAGTGGGAATAGGAGGTTTAAACCGGTGAATAAATCAAAATACCCCTGGTTCGTATTCGGCACATTCTTCGCTTTCATGCTCTTTCAGCAGGCGGAAAGGCTTGTTATCGGCCCGCTGACCACTCCCATTATGAATGAGTTTAAAATTAATGAAGCCGAGATGGGGTTGGTCTTTTCCGGCGCCTTGATCGTCGCTGCCGTTCTCTATCCCGTCTGGGGTTACCTGTATGACCGCTTCGCCCGCACCAAGCTCCTGGCGCTGGCCGCATTGATCTGGGGCGCTACAACCTGGCTGAGCGCGGCAGTGAGGACTTTTCCTCTGTTCATAGTGACACGCTCCTCAACCGGTGTCGCTGATTCCAGCTATCCAGGCCTTTACAACGTTACCAATGACTATTTTGAACCCAAGGAACGCGGCAAGATCATGGGTTTCCTTCAGATTGCCCAGCCTCTCGGCTACCTGGTTGGTATGGTGCTGGCGATGTTGGCGGGAGGCATAATCGGCTGGCGCGGCGTATTCTACGTAACCGGCGCTATGGGCTTCATCCTGGCCATAGTCATCTTTTTCGGTATCAAGGAGCCTCAGAGGGGCAGCACCGAGCCGGAACTGCAGGGCATCGAGCAGAAAGGGGAATATAAATTCAATTGGAAAACGGCCCTCGGCCTTTTCAAGAAAAAGTCACTGCTCTTCCTCTTCCTCAACTGCT
>JAPLHL010000226.1 GCA_026389655.1 Chloroflexota bacterium | reverse complement strand
TAAAGGACACAATACCCAGCCATGCAGTTGCAGTTGGCAGGTCGCTAATAGGAATAGAAAATATCTGGTTTACTATAATCGCCAGTGTATTGGCTATTAGTACCTTTTTGCCCAACCCAATTATAAACCGCCTTATCCCGCTCGCAATCCGTTCTAAATCAACTTTTCTGTTTGGCAACTGCTTCAATATCGCATTGTACTTATCAAGCGGTCCGGATGTGATTTTCGGGAAGAATGATAAATAGAAAGCCAGGTTAAAAGGATTGTTGGAAGGTATGGCGTTACCACGATAAACATCCACAAGGTAGGATATTGCCATAAAAGTTATAAAGGATATGCCCAGCGGTATCTGCCAGCTTGCAGGACTTATATTAAGACTAAAAACCGCATTGATAGTATTTATTGAAAAGTTGAAATACTTAAATACCGCCAATATCCCGACATTAAGGACAATCCCTATTACCAGTAACGGCCTCCCGTATTTCCTGATGCCCAATCCCAATAAATAATTAAGAAAGATGATGAAAAGCAAAACCAGGATGTAATATGCCTGTCCCCAAATGTAGAATAGGATGCTGTACAGCAGCAACAATATAGCCCTGAATCTTGATGGGAATACATAATAAAGAAAGACGGAAATGGGTAAGAATAGGAACAGAAATATAGGCGAGGTAAAGGTCATTGCCAGCCCAGTATATTATTTTTGAATGGTACATGCAATGATCTGAGATGCCCGGTCACCAATTCAAATCCAGTCGCTGCCACCATTCCTCTTAAATCCTCTTTATCCGAACAAGGGATTCGTCAAAATCAACAAGCTTATTTAGCTACCACATCAGGACAAGGGATTTCTGTTTCTAAGGATATTGAAAGCTTCTTATTAACCTGTAAGGTTGAAGGCAAATCTTATGGCACGATTGAATGCTATTCCGACAAGTTTAAAGGCTTTCAATGGTATGCTCGCAACTATCAATTGCCTGACGATGTTACCGCTATAACCACAAACCATATACGCGAATTCCTGGCATATCTAAGGGCTACTCCGCATCGCTTCAATAGCAATTGTTCAAGAGCAAAGAAACCATGCAATTCGACTACCATTCAGAAGTATTACCGTGCCTTATCTGCTCTATTCAACTGGTTAATATGCGATGAATTGGGGACGTGATCGTGTAACAGATCGGCGAATTGGTCAGGCGGGATAGGGCGACTGAAGTAGTAACCTTGAATTTGATCACAGGCATGTTTCTTCAGGAAATCCATCTGTTCCTGTGTTTCCACACCTTCGGCGATTACCGTAAGACTTAGAGTCTTGCCCATAGCAATAATCGCCTCGGTAATTGCATTGTCCTCAATATCTTTCGGGATGTTACGGATAAAGGACCGGTCCACCTTGAGAGTGTCGATGGGGAAACGCTTGATCTGAGCGAGAGAAGAATAGCCCGTACCGAAGTCGTCGATAGCAAGCCGCACGCCCATGTTCTTGATTTTAGACAGCGTATCGATTATGTGCGTAGAGTTATGCATCACGATACTTTCAGTAATTTCGAGCTCCAGTAGATCTGGCGCCATGCCGGAATCCTTTAGTGCGGCGCCAATATCATCTAACAGGTTGTTGTCAGTGAATTGCTTAAGCGATAAATTAACTGCCATACAGACGGCAGGGAGCCCCTGGCGTTGCCAGGCGACATTCTGCGAACAAGCGGTCCTTAGCACCCACCGGCCAATGGGAACGATTAATCCTGCTTCCTCTGCCACAGGAATAAATTGTGTGGGGGTCACTGAACCAAGGAACGGGTTCTGCCAGCGTAACAGTGCTTCCACGCCGGTGATCGCCCCAGTTTTAAAGTCCAGCTTGGCCTGGTAGTGCAGGAATAACTCGTTACGCTCCAATGCAAAGCGCAGGTTTGTTTCAATCGATAGCCGTTCGATCGCTTTTGACTGAATTTCTTTAGAATAGAACTGATAG
>JAPLHL010000320.1 GCA_026389655.1 Chloroflexota bacterium | reverse complement strand
TGTTAACTGTGAAAGGTCATCTTGATGCTGCTGCAAAAATTGGAAATTATCCAGGAAGGTAAAAGCAATGGCGAAGGTATCATTATGCGTTACCGGACACGCAGGGGAACTGATATTTTTTGCCTGGGTGTCCCGCTTTTCTATGAATCCGGCGAAGACTGGGACCTGGGTCCCACGTTTTGTTATTTAATTCCGGGGAAAAAGACTACTCTTATCGATAGCGGCCAGTTTAACAGGTACGAGTTATTGAAAGCCCTGTTGAAACGGGTGGGGTGCGATGTAAAAGACATCGGCCGGGTAATAATAACTCATAGTCATGAGGACCACGATGGTAACCTGCCGGAGTTGATAGAGGATAGCGGAGCGGAACTATGGGCGCATTATGCTTTTAGCAATATGATTGCTTACTATCATGGTATAGATGATGGGGCCAGCCATCCCGACTTCCCTGGCTCTTGCCGCTGCTGTCTCATGCCGGATAGATTCAATCGCAATTGTTTACAGTACCATGAAAAAAGAAGCCACCTGAAGATAGGGCATCCAATCACTGAAGCATCCGATCCGCCTGGACCGGATTACCGTTTTATGCTGACCCCCGGACATTCCCCGGACTCTATTTGCACTGTTTTCGAGGAAGAGGTATTGCTCAGTGGCGATACACTGCTCGCAACCATTACACCGCATCCAACTTTGATGCTGGAATACTTCGTAAACCGGCGCATTCTACCGGAAGGGTACGGAAGTCAAAATGACGCCTATGGGCTTATGTCCTATATAAATTCACTGTACAATCTGAAAACGCAATGCCGGGACGTAGATTTGCTGTTACCGGCGCACAGGCTCTTTGAGAAGGGAAAAATAAATTATCTTAAGCCGTCTGATCGGGCGGCGGAAATAATTATTTTTCACCTGGAACGTTGTGGAAATATACTTAAGATCCTCGATAACCGGGTGCTTGGGCTTGATGAAATCTCTTTGGATCTTTTTGAGCCAAGGCTGCGTAAAGGTTGGGGCAGGTTCCTGTCGCAACGTGAGGTAATGAGCCATCTTGAGTTATTAGCCATCTGCGGTGACATAGAATGGGTTAATAGTAATAAATTTACATCCAGGGCAACAGGATCGAATAATTATAAGGAATTCTTTGCCAAGTATATTTGAAATTCTCTACTTATTAACTATCAAACAAGAAATAAATAAGGGGGGACTATGATCACTATTACTGCATTGATGAAAGCCAGTGAAAACCATGCTGATGATCTGGCAAAAGCAATCAAGGAGTATGCTCCTAAATTTTTAAAAGACCCCGGTTGTAAGATGTATAAAGTAGTCAAACGCATTGACAACCCAAACCTGTTTTTATTCTACGAACAGTATGAAAATGATGAGGCGCTGAAATACCATTCTTCAGCGCCTCATTTCAAAGAGATGTTCGTTGCCATGAAGCCGTTTCTCGATGGAAATCCGGAAATCTACATGTACACAGAGATCTAGCTTCCGGTTTATGCTATTTCATCAAAGCTGCAAATGCGCCGGCTAATAGTAAAGCCAGCAGCACCATGATAATCAGCGGAATGATTGCCGCAACAATTACCGTGCCGACAGCTCTGCCTGTTGTAAAATCGCATGCCTGCCGTACAGCGATTACAGACGCAATGATGGTCCATATCCAGGTGGCGAATGGGATAAAGGAACCTATTATGGGAATGAAGCTGAAGATATTCAGAAGGCCGGGTGTATAGGCGAAACCCAGCGTCCTGAGCAGTTCACCCAGAGTCGATTTGGTATCAGGTCCCTTGAAAAGGGATGTGCCCAGCCAGAAAGTGAGCAGTGAGAAGATGAACCATACGATCAGCGAGCCTATAACGCCCCAAGCTAAAGATGAGACGAAGCCAACAATAGATGCGCCTCCGCCTTTCATGAGGGTAGAGATCCCGGCACCGATGCCGCTTGCCAGGGCTACCAGTACTACTACCAGCAGTGCCTGCCCTGTCCCTGCGTTATCTGCTTCTACTTCTTCATATAGTTGCGGTTCCAGCTTTGCCGCTCTCAACATGCGTGGCAATAATTGTCCGGATGCCATATCATACCTCCTTTGAATTTAGGTTCGGATATTATAACAGGGAAAAGTTGTCCTGTCAGTGAGTTGTGCGTACGCTGCAAGATTTGTAATTGAGGGCATAACTTTAAATAGACAGCATTTTGAATGGTGAAGGTAGCCATACATAAACGAGGCATAATATTGCCATGTAGACTAGCCACCCCAGGATGCAGGTTGCTGCCGCCTTTCCCGAGGTGTAGTCAAGTGTCTGCCTGACTGCTATGACTCCTGCAACGAGTGTCCAGATCCCGGTCAAAATAATGACGAACCAGCCGATCATCGGGATGAATAGTAATATTCTTAGCACGCCCGGCGAGTTTGCGAATCCCAGTGTCCTGGTAAGCTCGGCCATGCTGGTCTTTTCCGGTCCTCTCAAGAAGGTTGTCCCCGATAAGTAAGTAAGCAGCACCCATGCAAACCATCCCACGAGGGATGCAAAAAAACCGCTCAGCAGGCCCCAGAGTAGCCATAACAGCCCTGCCCCTCCTGTAAGTCCTGCCCGTCCTGTCCCTATCCCGGTCGCAACGCCGGCCAGCAGTGCTATCATAACGGCATGTCCTGCGGCGTCTTCGTCCGTCTCCATCTCTTCATAAAGGCTGGAATCCATGCGGGCCGCCCTTATCATGCGGTTGAGAAGCTTTCTCCATATCTCCATGTAGAGCCTCCTGCACACCTGTACTGGCTTATTATATCAGGTTGATATCTCCTGAATTCAGCTTACCGGGATTCCAATTCTTGTTGGAAATAGATTCATAGTGCTAAAATAATCCCGGATATTGTTCTGGATACTAATAGTTATATAAACATAAATATTTTGAAGGATAGGGATACTCCTATGACTGAGTTTAATAAGTTCTTTGCACCGGATTCACTGGCTTTGATAGGCGCCTCGAATGACCCGCGCAAGTGGGGATTTCGTATTCTCGGCAATATAATCTTAGGCGGTTACCAGGGAAGGGTCTATCCCATCAATCCAACGAAAGAAGAGATCCTGGGCAAAAAAGTATATAAAAGTCTGGCGGATGTGCCTGAGTCGCCTGACCTTGCTGTAATTGTTGTCCCTCCTCCAGCCATCGTCGATGCTGTCAAAGACTGTATTGATAAAGGTATCAAAGCTGCAGTGGTTATAACCGCCGGTTTTGCTGAAATAGGTGAGCGCGGCGCAGCGCTGCAGGCGGAGATTGTGGTTGAAGCCAAAAAGGGCGGCCTTCGATTGATAGGTCCTAATTGTTTTGGCCTGGTAAGTCCATATCAAAAATTATATTCACAGATGCCGCCTGTTTATCCGCCTGCCGGTTCGCTGGCCTTAGTATCACAAAGCGGCAATGTTGGAGCAACAATAGCCCGCAGGGCAATGTTGCTGAATTTCGGTATTAGCCGGATGGTTAGTACCGGTAATGAAGCTGACCTTCATACTGAAGATTTTATGGAGTTCCTGGGGACAGATGACAAGACAAAGGTCATATTGAGCTACGTTGAAGGGTTCAAGAACGGTCGCCGGTTTTTTGAGGTAGCCAAAGAAGTAACTAAGAGAAAACCCCTTATCATGATTAAGGTCGGAGAAACAGAGGCGGGCGCTTCCGCAGCCCGGTCCCATACCGCTTCACTTTCAGGCGCTGATAATGTGTTTGAGGGCATATGCCGTCAGACGGGTATCGTCCGCGTCCATAATATAAACGAGCTCATGAACGTAGGCTACGGATTTCTCTGCAATCCTCTCCCCAAAGGAAGGAGGGTTGCTATCACAACATTGGGAGGAGGTTGGGGTGTACTGGCTGCCGATGCCTGTGCGAAGCTTGGGCTGCAGGTCGTCAAACTATCCGAAGAAGTCCTGAAAGAGTTAGACTCATTTTTACCAGGCTGGTGGACCAGGAACAACCCGGTTGACCTGGTGGCTGGCGATGCTGATGTGCAGATCCGGGTGATTGAAACACTGGCACGGTATGAGCAGGCCGACAGCGTTATTGCATTGGGAGTACCGTTTCCCATGATCTGGAGATCACCGATGCCTTTAACTGAAGATGAGCGTAAAAAGAAGATACAGGACGTAATTGATCATTATGTAAGGGTTTTCCAGCAGATAAAGGACATATCCGTAAGGTACGATAAACCGGTGATTATTGCTGCTGAATTGTTTTTCCCCACTGTTTTCTCACATTTGGAAAGGGAAATCAAGTGTGCCATCGCTGCCAACAATAGCTTTTGCTACACCATGCCGGATGAAGCGGCGATGGTGTTGAGATCCATGGTCAGGTACAGTGAATATCTGAAACGGGCTGAATAAAAACAGTATTGAGTGGCTTTTATTTCTCGGTGTTCGTTAACAGGTTCCATGTCTTATCACATACGGCGGATGTGATCTTACATTTAGTTACGGTAATCTGGGCCGTATGTCCCGTAACCACCTGTGCAAGCATTTCACCTGACCGGTCCCCATGTCCTGAATGCGCTGTTTTGAATGAATAGATTAAGTTCCATGTTGATCCTTTATCTGGCGATTCTGCTTTAACCTGCTGGATGCTGTCCTTAATACCATCGAAAGTGAACGTGGGGCTATTTTTTATCAAGCTGAGTGATAAAGCAGCCGCTTGCTCCTGCGAACAATCGGCCGTTTTGTTGATGGCCGGCTGACAGGATACACCCTTCACTGCAAAGAGTATAAGGACAAAAACCACGCTGACAGCCAGAAAACTACCCAAAACCAGTATGATTGCTGTCTTAAAGAATTTACTATTCATTGTGCTCGTACCGGATACACAATTATAAAGGGGATGCCGCTATCTGGCAAAGCGGTATCGGGCTATCTACCATGGGCACGCTGATATATAATACGGATAGGTAAGCTGTCTGGGAGGTGCACATGCTGGAAGCATTAGTAAAGAATTGGTGGCTGGTGGCGCTAAGGGGGCTGGTAGCGCTCATTCTTGGCATCATTATCCTGGTGATACCGCAGGCTGCTGCGACGTTCCTGGTGATCTTTATCGGTATTTATGCGCTGGTTGACGGAGTTTTCGCTCTAATTGTGGCGGTTGTCAACAAGCCCCAGCACAAAGACAGGTGGTGGCTGATGTTTGAGGGAATTGTCGGTATTCTGGCGGGCGCGGCTATTCTCGCTTCTCCACTATTGGCAGCCATAATCCTGATTTGGGTAATCGCTTCGTGGGCGCTTCTGACAGGCATACTGGAGATCATGTTTGCAGTTGCACAGTGGAACGTATTGCCCGATAAATGGCTCTTGTTATTGGGCGGTATATTTTCTGCTCTGCTGGGCATTTTAATATTCAGCAACGTGGGTTTTGGAGCTGTGCTGATAATCACTATGATCGCCGTTTACATGGTACTGTTTGGCGTATTGCTGATAGCCCTGGGTTTCTCTTTAAAGAATTCGGGAAAATCACTATCTATAAGTGACTGACCATAAAGAGAAATACCTGGCTAAAATGATGGTGGCGGAGGGGGCGGGATTCGAACCCGCGTTAGCACGTAGCTAAAACGGTTTTCAAGACCGTCACCATCGGCCGCTCGGTCACCCCTCCATGCCGTTTATTGAAGCTAAATTCGGGTCATCCGCCCCGGCCGCTGGTTAACATAAGAGAAAAAAGCTAACGGATAGCTAACCAAATTTTTCAACTGCTTCATCAGACTGTTTATTATAGTTATTGATGAAGGCCTCGTCAAAACTTTTGGCTGCTGCGGCCTGAAGTCCCGGCGATACGTGAGAGTATGTGTCGAGGGTTATGGCGATGCTGGCATGCCCCAGCCTCTCCTGTACTATCTTGGGGTGTATGCCCTTTTTCAGCATAATCGAGGCGTGCGTATGTCTGGCATCATGTAGCCGGATTACCTTTAGCCCGGTACGCTCAGCCAGCATCGGCCAGGCCCGTGTGATCCTGTTCGGTCTCATTGGTTTGCCGTCCGCTTCTCCAAATACCAGGTCATCGTTCTTTAAGGTTACCCCCAGCAGCAACCGGTCCTGTGCCACTTTATTATAGTGGTCTCTCAGCACCAGGATAGCGGAAGGAGGCAGTGCCACCAGGCGCCGTCCCTTGGCAGTCTTTGGTGACCTGAAAACAAAGCTGCCGTCTTTTAGTTGATGCATGCTGCGGTTCACATAGATCTGGCTTAAGATGGAGTCCACGTCCTGCCACCGCAGTGCCAGCAGCTCCGACCTCCGCATGCCGGTGAAAAGCGCTGTGTAAAAAAGCGCATAATACTGGGTCGCCTTGGCAGCTTCAAGAAACCTCATTATTTCATTTTCGTTCCAGGTTTGCATCTCTGCCTGTCCTGCTCGCGGCGGTTTTACCGCGTCGGCCACGTTCCGCGTCAGTAACCCCCATTCCACCGCAGTTTGGATTGCTTTATGCAGGGCGGTATGGTGATGTCTCACCGTCTGGGCGCTCAACCCGCCTCTGTTGTTGCAACGGCCGCTCTGCATCAGATCAGCATAATACTTTTGCAGATGCTCAGGCTTGAGCCGCATCAATTGCAGGTGCCCGAGCTTGGGTATGAGGTGCTTACGGATAATGGATTCATACCCCTCCACGGTACGTGGCGCCAGGTTAGGACGCGCATAATCTTTCATCCACCTTTCAAGGTATTCAGCCAGCGTAGTCTTTCCGGGCTTCATGAAGGTGCCGGTGTCGAGCTCATGCAGCAGTTCGCTAAGCCTTTTCTCAGCTTCCTTTTTAGTCCCTTTGACGCTGTACCATTGCTGCCTGCGCTTGCCTGTCGCTGGGTCTGCCCCCAAATTGATAACGATGGTATAGCTGTCCTTGTACCTCTTGATGATATGCC
>JAPLHL010000368.1 GCA_026389655.1 Chloroflexota bacterium | reverse complement strand
ACCTTTCCCTGTCCCGGAATACCAGCGATACCATCAAGGCGATCATGGCTACTATGCCGGTCACCATCATGGACAATATGAGGATCATCCCTGTGTTCTGGATAGTGAAGCCGTTGAACCCCAGCAGCACCACCCACAGCACGCACTGCAAAGCGCCGACCACGACCGAGGCGATGATCTTGGCGCCGGTGACCCAGTTGATGGAGACAGGCGCCGACAGCAGCGTATCAAGTGTCTTATTCTCGATCTCTTCTGAGATAGAGTCAATCACCATACTGCCGGCGATAAACGCCGGGAAGAACATGAGTATAGGAATGATGATGGTATAGAGGAACTCGTAGGTCGAAAAAGGCTTGCCCCTGACATCCTGGTACCTGACCATTACACCTTGCTGGTCCCTGAGGTAATTCTCGTAACGCTCCATCGGCTCTTTGAGCAGCATGAGCACCAGCGTGGCCTGGGCATCCATATCGGGCAGTATCAGCTTCATATTCACCGCACCCTTTTCTTCAGGAGGGATGAAAACTATGGCATCCAGATTTCCCGCTTTGAAGGCGGCCTCGGCCTTGGCAGCATCATCGAAGTTATAAACATGATGCCTGCGCTCCTGCAGGTAGGTGATGAACTGGCTATTCTTATCGCCGAGCACGCCAACATTAATGCTGGCGGTGGCGTTCTGCCCAATCGATCCGGGATCGTAATAGACCATTATCCCCAGCAGTATGATGGAGGAAAAAGACGCTATGAAAATCTGGATTAAAATGGCGAACATGATCGTCTTTTCTTTACGCAGCAGCTTCAGTTCGCGCCAGACCATCGAGAGAAAACCTTTCATCGAAATGCCCCTATCAAGTACATGTTATAAATTCCATGAAGCAACGAGCCGCCCAGCAACGCCAGGGGGTAACCTTTCATGCCCAGCCGGTAAGTCATCAGGCAGACAACCAGCGTACATACGGAGTGCACAGCCAGCGGTATCCAGAGAGCGTTGGAGGCAAAGACCGCGGCGGTGAAAATAGATTCGGATATAACTTTGAGCGACATGAAAAGCAGCAGCTTCTCCCCGATAAAGAAGAACGCCGCCGAAACCACGGCCAGCAGAACCACCTGCTGCCACTTTTTAATAAGCCCGTGCTCTATGCTTACAGCAACGGTCAACGACTTGAATATCTCTTCAATGATGACGCAGAGGAAAATAACCACCCCGAGCGCCAGGGCTTTGGGCAGGTTGAAAGCCATGGTTATAATGCCCAGTTCGATCATGAAAACCACCGGGATAAACAGCAGGGAAAAGATGGCCGCCGAGACGGCCAGGTGATGCTTGTCCATGGCGAAGTAAATGGCGTCACGCACCTTGATTTGGATCGGTTTGAAACTCAGCAGGTATTCTTCGTGGAACACGCGGGTGCCTACGGTGAGAGCAAGCACGAACACCAGCAGCATGGGCACAGTGGAGAGCATGTACTGGTAAGGGGTTATATCTATACCGCGGTACATCTGCACGGCCAGGGTGAGCGGGGAGACGTAGCTGAGGTCGTTAATGCCCACGAACATGGCTGGAAATACCAGGTAGCCGGTGATACAAGTGACCGCCAGCAGAGAGAAAAAGGTCTGGTCCTTGAAGGTACGATATTGAAGCGCCACACCCAGGTATATAGCAAAAATAAATAATATGACGGGCACAAATATGGCCAGCGCCAGCAGCAGGTTGCCGCGCAGCACCAGCGTTATCGCAATCACAATCAACAGCGAATAGCCGAGGTAAGGCAGCATCTTGCCGATAATAATCTGCATAGGTGTCACCGGTGTGGATAACAAGATATTGATCTTTCTGCCAAGCTTTTCTTCAATGAAACCGCTGGTGAAGAAGATGCTGATAAAAAAGATAGGCAGGATATAGGCGAAAGCCAGTAATACCTGCGCCAGCGGTATGGGCGGGGTCATCAGCGAGGGGACAATGACTTCCTTGTTACTGGCGAACTCGGCCTTGAACTCCGGCATCGATCGCGAACTGCTCAACCCGGCAAGCTGCTCCCTGACCGACGCGTCTGATTGATCCGTAATAGCCTGGCCCGCCGGGAGGGATTGCCCCTGGTTGTCAGTTAAATCCGATTGCAGCGTACCCGGCTGCACACCCGATGTGCCGGCTCCCGGTGCGCTCCCCATGATATCAGCAACCGTCACTACAGATGCTGTGCCAATGGCTTTTGCAGGTGCCTTGAGATAGTTGACCTCGACACGCAGGGGGAAAGCCTGGTTGAGTGGGTATTCTCCCGCCACCCTCTGCAACTCCCCGGTCCTGAGGTAGGTCTTGACAGCCCCGGCGGCATATTGGGAGCGGTCGTCATCCCGGTAAAAAATAGTTTGACCGGTCAGGTATACATCGATTTTTCGCGCCTTGAGGGCGTTGCCTGCAACACCCTGATCTACTTGTATAACACGAAAGCGCTGGTCGTCCAACCGGGGCGCGCTGGAAGAAACCCCGATCATGTAGAAATCCTTGGCCAGCACCATGCCCTGCTGATAAACGAGGAAAGATACGATGGCCGCGGCCGCCAGCAGGATGACTACTGCTGCTACCATCTTGCCGCCGAAGCGGGCACGCAGGCGCATCAGCTCGCGACCTGCTATAATCAGAACATTACGCATTAATTAGATTAGTCTATATTTAGTGTGACGCCAATGATAGAGCCAATTGTCCAACTTTCGTGCATCTCTAAGGTCTATAATGGGTCCTACGCCGTAAAAGACCTCGACCTGGAAATAAATAAGGGAGAGATCGTGGGTATCATCGGCCCTAACGGCGCCGGCAAGACCACCGCTTTAAAGATGATCGTCGGACTGATAGCCCCCACCTCCGGGACATTGACCGTCATGGGCAAGGACATGCAAAAGTACGGGCTGAAGATCAAGAAGTCCCTGGGTTACCTGCCGGAGGAAAACGCCCTCTACGAAAATATGTCGGCGCAGGAATATCTGGGCTTCTTCGCCAACATTTACGGCCTGTCGGCGGCGGAATCCAAAAAGCGCGGCTCCGCACTACTGGAATCGCTCAAGCTGGAAGTGGGTAAAAAGCTGATCGGCGAGATGTCCAAGGGCATGAAACGCAAGGTCTCGATCGCACGCACGCTGATACATGATCCCGACCTGCTGATACTGGACGAGCCCAACTCCGGGCTGGATCCGCTTACGTCTTTCTTCATTATCGACTACTGTAAGAAGCTGCGCGAGCAGGGCAAGACTATCATCCTCAGCGCCCACAACCTGTTCCACGTGGAGTATATCTGCGACCGGGTGGCCATTATGAAGAACGGGAAGCTGATGGTCTTTGATACCATGGATAATATCCGCAAGAGCCTGGGTAAGCGCGAGTTCCAGGTGGTCTTCAAGACGGATGAGAAGCTGGATTATGAGAGGAAGGAAGGTAATTACTCGGTGACTACGCCGAACATCGAAGAGATGGCGGACCTTCTGCGCAAGGTCTCGGATAACAACTGGGCGCTGGTGGACCTGGCCATAAAACAGTCCGCACTGGAAGATATCTACCTGGATATTATGAGCGACGAGAAGAAAGTCTGATTCGATCACTCTCACCCTGCCC
>JAPLHL010000178.1 GCA_026389655.1 Chloroflexota bacterium | reverse complement strand
ATATTTCTAAGGCATCGGGCGTCTCTTACCCGCAGGTGGAACCTATCTTGGGCAAAACGGCGGAAGAGGTTGCTAGTATACTTGATGCGCTGGCTACTGAAAATATAATCGAACCACGTTTTTACGACCGCCTGATTTTTTGCCCGGTTTGCAACTCCATGAACCTCAGGCCAAGCATCAAGTGCCCGAAATGCGCTTCCGGCAATGTCGCGCGCGGCAGGATCATCGAGCACTTGGTTTGCGGTAAAAATGGCCTGGAAGAGGAATTCCTGCAGGGTGGGAAATATATTTGTCCTCATTGTAACAGGCCGCTCAAATTCCTCGGCACCGATTACCGCAGCCTGGGTGTGAACTACAAATGCCACCATTGCGGCGTTTTATCCACCGAGATAGGCCTGAAATGGCAGTGCCTGAAATGCTCCGGATTCTTCGCCGATGAGGAAGCCAGGGTTAATTTTGTGAACTCCTACATTCTAAAAGAGCAGAGCAGGAACCGCCTTGCCTTCGATATGGGATTCAAGTCAAGGTTTATCGGATTCCTCAAGCGGCAGGGATACGAGATATTCGAGATGGTCAAAGTCAGCAGCAAAGCGGGGTCAGGTGCTGAGCATGTCCTTGATATCCTGGCCAGGCGCAGCGACGGCTTCATGACCTTCCTCATCGGAATTGGTGTGGCTATTGGCAAGGATAACAATGACATCTGGCTGGAAGACGTATTCAGGTTTGATAACAAGGTCTACGATCTGGGCATACACGATAAGGTGCTGCTGGCTATACCGTCTATCAATAGCGAGGCCAGACAGTTCGCCCGCCGCCAGCGTATCAAGGCCTTTGACGCACATGACCTGGAGGAGTTCCTTGCCGGCACAGACAGCCTTCCTCCCCACCCGGTAGAGGTAGTGCCCTTCGAGTATGAGAGCAAGACACAGTTATTGGAATACCTGCGTAAGCAGGGTTACCGGACGGAGGAAAAAGCCAAAATTCCTGGCAGGTCGGGCGCTGAGTACACTATCGATATCATGGCCTATTTTGACGACGGCCTCTTTACGCATACAATTTCTATAGGCATACTGACAGATGATAAAGAGGTAGCCTTGGAGGCCGTATCTGCATATGATACCAAGGCCTATGATATCGGAATACATGATAAGATTTTGCTGATTTCACCGGCAATTTCCAATGAAGCGCGTCTATTTGCTGAACAGCAAAGGATCAAAATAATCGAGGTCAGCAGTATCGATGCTTTAGCTTGATGTAATACCGCCAAAATGAGGGATATATGGCCATCGACCCCAATAAAAAAAAGGCACAACCATCAGTGCCGGCTGCCTCGGTGAAAGCGGGCATAGCCAAATTGAATGTGCAGTACACAGAACCCATGCCGCAGGCCCTGCAGGCTATACCCGAGGATGTCGCCAGGCGGTATAACGTCCTGCCCCTTTCGGTGGAAAAAAACACGCTGCGCGTTTTCATGGCCAACCCCAGCGACATCCTGACGATTGAAAACTTGTCCATATATACCCGCAAGAGGATAGAGCCAATCGCCGCTTCCGATGCCGATATCAAGGAAGGTATAGACTACAACTACCGTGCCGCCAAGGAGCCGGCCAATCCAGGGGGGACGTCTGATGCTGTTGCTGCTGCTTTGCCTGACGCGGCCGATGAAAGGGCCACGCAGGAAGAAGGCGGGGATTCACCTGTGGCGCTCCGGCTCGAGAAATTGCTGGAAGAAGCGGTCAAGGCGCGTTCATCCGATATCCATATCGAGCCTGACGAGAGCAGGTTGCGCGTCCGCTACAGGATAGACGGCATTCTGCATGAGGTGTCCTCGCTGCCGCTGACAGTGCATACCGGCCTGATCTCACGTATAAAAATCCTTTCCGACATGAATATTGCCGACCACAGGCGGCCGCAGGACGGCCAGTTCTCGTTCGACTCGGGTAAAAAGCGCATCGATGTGCGCGTGGCCACGGTAAACACCGTCAATGGCGAAATGGCTGTGCTGAGGTTACTGGATAAATCCATGGCGGCCCTGGCGCTGCCCGAGATCGGCTTTTTAAGGGAGAGCCAGGAAGCTTTTGAGAAGATGCTGATGATGCCTTATGGCATGGTATTGATCAGCGGCCCCACGGGGGCGGGCAAAACGAC
>JAPLHL010000496.1 GCA_026389655.1 Chloroflexota bacterium | reverse complement strand
CATCGGTCTTATGGATTTTTTGGGGATTGACAGGGCGCACTTGCTAGGAGGGTCCATGGGAGGTATGATAGCCCAGCACATCGCCATCGATCACCCGCAAAGAGTGAACAAACTGGTCCTATTCAGTACCAGTGCGGACGGGCAATGGCTCTTTGACCTTGCCGGGGTGGATATACCCAACTGGAATCGGTCTCGGCCCGGCTTTACCTCCGCGGAACTGCGGAAGCTGCTTGGCGCAATGGCTTCGCTGTCTTTCAACCAGCCGTTTAATAAGCTGGTTTTTACGGCTTTGGCTAAGCTCCAGGCTAGATACGGCTCGATTCAAGGCCCGGCAGGACAGCTTGAAGCCATGATGACTCACAATGTTCTGGATCGGCTGCACCTTATCCAGTCTCCCACGCTGGTAGTGACAGGCAGCAATGACAGGCTGATACCGCCAATCTCATCTGAAGTTTTGGCTTCCCGGATCACGGGGGCCAGGCTGGTCAGCATCAAAGGTGGTTCGCATACTGTGGCCGGGGAGACGGCTGGCCTTTTCAATAAGGAAGTGCTGGACTTTTTGAGAGGTGATTGAAACGGATTACTTAATTCGACTTCCCTCAGCTCCACTAAAACCCATTCTAAAGCTGATTCTGATAATCCTCACCTTTCTATTCGTTCCATTTCCTGCAGGTCGTTATCTGTCCCGTTACATCTTTTAACTGAGGGATTTTTCAGGAAGTCACTGTTATAGAACCCTAAGGGTTTAACTGTCTTGACAGTGTATCGAAGTCATCTTTCAACCGGTCATGTATAGTACTATATGTCTTGATCCAGGATTCCCATCTTGATTTTGCATCTTGAGAGTCGGACCAGGCGGACTCCACCGTACTGGCAAATTCTTTATCATCAAATCTTTTTAACAAGTCATTCAGCCTGCTTCTTTGATCGGCATATTGCATATTGGCGTAGGAAACTGTTATTTCCTTTGTATTTTGCTGGCTGAGAGTAATATCTTCATCCAGTATCAATAGATTTAAGTCAAGATAAGGCTTCAATGCCGCCAGGGTTTTCCTGGGTGTTTCAAGCTGGTCTTTTTGAGCCGGAACTGGCTGTGCTTTCAAGCTGGCTAATTCTGCCCTGGCGGCAGTCAGTTGGTCCTTTGTTGATTTCAGCTCGGCCTGCACTGAATTGTATTGCTCCTGAGAAATTGCCGGTGCGCAGCCAATTAATAACTGGATTGTGAGCAACGCGAGCAATAAGAGCATGACTTTTTTAAATACAAATATAGACATATTTATACCTGCTTTAATAGATTTGGACTAAGTATTAGTTCGTTTCTGTCAACCGGATAGCATAGTGTCATCGGTAAGCGTTGTCAATCAGATTACCAAACCGGCTCTTACGCCAGCCCTTTTAGCGCTCTTAATGCCCGCAGTGTTACCCACTTATTCGGTTTCCTTTTCGCACCAAAATCCATCCAGGTCTTGCCTGTATAGTCATAATCCAGCAACCAGCGCCCCTGTTCATCCTGCTTTTCACGGATTATATTCAGCGCTTTTGCCAACCGGGGGTCACTGCCATAATCCAAACCGGCCAGGGCCTCGACATTCTGTAACAAGTCCGTTACGTAGAAGACCGGAAACCCGAACTTCCACCAATTCCCGCTGGGTTTGTTGCTATACCCGCATGGATAATCTGCCTCCGCCGGGTCTACGCTGAAGAGAAAATCCACCCCCTTGTTTATAGCTTTGTTAATCAAAGGC
>JAPLHL010000081.1 GCA_026389655.1 Chloroflexota bacterium | reverse complement strand
GTTATAAGCAGCTAGCGGGTAGTCGAATTTTTCTCGTGCCAGTCTGATCACATCAAGATAAGATAATGCCGGTTTAACCATGACTATGTCAGCCCCTTCCTTAATGTCCTGCTCGATTTCCCGCATAGCTTCGCGGGCATTGGACGGGTCCATTTGATACGATTTGCGGTCGCCGAATTGAGGTGTAGACCCTGCAGCTTCCCTGAATGGGCCATAAAACGCTGACGCATATTTAGCCGAATAGGCAAGGATGGGAGTGGTATCGAACCCATTTATATCAAGCGCCTCCCTTATTGCCTTCACCCTGCCATCCATCATATCTGACGGCGCCACGATATCTGCCCCTGCGTTTACATGTGACAGCGCCATCTTAGCCAGCAGTGGCAACGTCTTATCATTATCTACGTAACCGTCACTGATTACGCCGCAATGTCCATGGCTTGTGTATTCACAAAGGCAAACATCAGTAACAACAAGCATGTCAGGTGCAGTTTTCTTAATACAGCGAATAGCCTGCTGTATGACACCCTTCGGATGATAAGCGCCCGAGCCAACCTCATCCTTTTCGTTCACCACACCGAAAAGAATGACCGCTGGTACGTGCAGCCTGGACAGATCTTCAATTTCAGCAGTCAGTTTATCCACCGAAAAGTGGAAAACACCTGGCATCGACTTGATCTCCTTTTTAATACCTTTGCCTTCGACAACAAAAAGGGGATATATAAGGTCACCCGCATCCACGTGGTTTTCCCTGACCAGCGACCTGAGAGCTTCGTTCTTTCTTAAACGGCGTAACCTTAATTCAGGAAATTTCGGCATCTATATTTCCTCCCTGAAATATTCTTCCATTGCCTCGAGCAACCCTTCCATCGTTTGCTTCTTTGCTATAACATCTACCGTCAGGCCTGCTTCTAAGGCCGTCTGGGCTGTTTTAGGGCCGATACAGGCGATTTTGGAACGTATACTCGATATTTCTTTACGGCTGAGTCCGGCGACTAAGTTGGTAACCGTTGACGAGCTGGTAAAGGTAACGATATCCACCTTTCCCCTGAAAAGCATATCCTGTAGCTCAGTTCTGTCATACCCAGGACGCACGGTACGGTACAATGCAACTTCGTCGACCGCAGCTTTTAATCTGACCAGTCCTTTTGTTATCTCGTCATCGGCAATATCCGCTCTTGGCAATAATATTTTCCTGCCGGTTATCTTTTTCCCTTTAAGGCCCGCTAGAAGACCATGCCCTGTATATATCTTGGGTACAAAATCAGGTGTAATCCCATGACTGTCCATCGCTTTATATGTAGCAGGTCCTATGACGCCGATTTTGGCATGGGCTAATGCCCTGGAATCCAACCCGATTTTATGAAGCCTCTGGAAAAATATTTCCACACCGTTAACACTGGTAAAGATGATCCAATCATAAGTTTTAATTCGGGAGATTGCCTCTTCCAATTTCTTATTTCTAATAATGGGTTTGATCTCTATGGTCGGGAACAGAACGGGCATCGCTCCATGCTCGTACAAAAGCGACTCAAAACTAGCTGACTGCGGACCCGCCCGTGTGATCAAGACCCGCTTGCCGAAAAGCGGCTGTTTTTCATACCAGCTCAACCGTTCTCTCAATTTAACAACCCCACCGACCACTATTACCGCAGGTGCAGTAATTCCTTCCTTTTTCACACGCGCTGCAATATTTTGAAGTGTGCCGATGGTCATTACCTGGACCGGCAATGTACCGTCCTTGATCACTGCAACAGGCGTTTGCGGTTTCCTGCCACACTCGATAAGCCTTTTGGCAATCTGAGGCAAGTTCTGCATGCCCATAAGAAAAATCAGTGTATCAGCGCCGGTAGCCAGGCCATTCCAGTTAATGCTGGAGCCTTTCTTACTGGGGTCCTCATGCCCCGTGACAATAGCGACTGAGGACGATATACCCCTGTGTGTTACCGGTATTCCTGCATAAGCCGGTACGGCGACCGCTGAAGTGATGCCCGGGACTATCTCAAAAGGTACACCGTTTTTCTGAAGGAAATCGGCTTCTTCGCCTCCCCGTCCAAATACGAACGGATCGCCTCCCTTTAATCTGACTACGATACTGCCTTGCTTAGCTTTCCGCACAAGCAGCGAGTTGATGTCGTCCTGCTCGGCGAAATGCATTTTAACCGTTTTGCCGACAAATACTTTCTCAGCCTCAGCCCGTGAGTAATTCAATATCTGACCCGCCACCAGTTGATCATAGACAACAACATCGGCTTTCTGGAGGCAACTGACAGCTTTCATAGTTATTAGGGCAGGATCTCCCGGACCGGCCCCCACTAAATATACCTTCCCGATTTTTACCGGCATCTTATCTCATCCACTATTACTTTTGCGCCTTCGCTTAACATTTTCTCGGCAAGGAGCCTGCCAACCATTTCAGGGTCCCCAGCATCACCTTCCACATGGTCTTTCAGCATATTTTTGCCTTCCCTGTCCGAGACCATCCCGGTTATTATAAGCACACCGTCTTCCACAACCGCTATACACGATATCGGTGCGCTGCAACCTCCACCCAAATAGTCCACAAATGCACGCTCGGCAGTCACCGCCTGCCATGTCGTCACGTGATTAATTGATACGGCAATATCCGCGACAAATTTATCACCGCGCCTGGCTTCAATAGCCAGTGCCCCCTGGCCGGCAGCAGGCACGAAATGGTCCAGAGGCAGGTACTCGGTTATCTCATCTGCACGTCCAAGCCGCAACATGGCGGCCGCAGCAATAATGATTCCATCTATCTCACCGGACGCTACTTTGCGCAGACGCGTGTCGACATTGCCTCGAATACCCATAGTCTGAAGGTCCGGGCGTATATTCCTGAGTTGGGCAGAACGCCGGACACTGCTGGTGCCAATTATAGCTCCGGGTTTAAGTCTGTTAATAGTCTCTGAGGCGACCAGCACGTCGCGCGGGTCAGACCTTTCTGTTACAGCGATAAGACCAAGTTCGTCGGGCAACAACACTGGAAGGTCCTTGAGGCTGTGAACAGCCATGTCTATCTCACACTTGATCAATGCGTCTTCAAGCGCTTTGACAAAGATGCCGACACCCCCCGCTTCCTCGATATTCACGGCTATATTCCGGTCCCCTTCGGTGACGATTTTACGTATCTGGATTTCCAGGTTCGGCTTTGCATGCCGGACATTTGCAGCCACCGATTCGGCCTGCACAAGTGCCAGCTTACTGCCTCTTGAACCTATGATTAACTTATCACTCATAATCTTTGGGCTCGTCCAGCTTGAATAATTCTTTTATAACCTCAGCTCTTTCATCGCCATCCCCTTTAAAACCCGAAGACTTAAGATACAAAATCGGATCTCTAAGTATCTTATCCACAATGGACGTTGTTAGAAGCTCGATCGCCTGCCTATCGGCGTCTGAAAGTGAGGCCATTTTTTTCAGCGACTTGTTGCACTGGCTTGACCTGATTCTTTCCGCCTTAGCCATGAGGGCCTTGACGGACGGCCTTACTTTATAGGCCTGCCACCATTTCATTAATAAGTCGCTTTCTCTTTTAATTATCTTCTCTACTGCGGCAATCTCCAGCTCTCTCTGCACCCTATTTTTATCCGCCAGTCCGTTGAGGTCATCGATGTTGAAAAGAT
>JAPLHL010000206.1 GCA_026389655.1 Chloroflexota bacterium | reverse complement strand
CTGGCAAACCACTGCTATAAGGATATAGGCAAGCTCATTTCTTATCTGTTCCTGCTGCCTTGCCGGGAACATATCAATAATACGGTGAATTGTCTGTGCAGCATCGCCAGTATGCATAGTGCCCAAAACCAGGTGCCCGGTTTCGGCCGCCCTGATAGCTGTCTGCATCGTCTTAACATCTCGCATTTCACCTACAACGATAACGTCGGGGTCATGCCTTAGCGCGTGAACCAGCGCTACATCGAAAGATTCCGTGTCCTGTCCGACGTTTCGCTGCACAATCAGACACTTTTTATTTTTATAAACATATTCAATAGGGTCTTCTATAGTAATAATATTGCGTTCCTCATTTTCATTGAGGTAATCAACCAAGGCCGCAATAGTGCTGGTTTTTCCATTTCCCGTAGCTCCCGTTATCAATATCAGTCCGGAACGCTTCAAAACCAGTTCCTTCAATATGGGGGGCAAACGAAGCTCATCAATAGTAGGAATCTTATACGGGATTATCCTTATCGCTATGCTCAGCGTGGACCGCTGCTGCAAGACATTTACCCTGCACCTGATAAAGTTTGGGATGCTGTATTCGGAATCGAGTTCATGCCGCTGCTCAAACATCTTCCTTTTTTCTACAGTCGTCAATTCTTCGAAATACGCCTCCAAATCTTTGGGCTTCAGAGCTTTTAAACCCTCAATGGCAATTAAATTACCATATATCCTCAAAGTAGGGATGGAGCCAACCCGGAGATGCAAGTCTGAAGCCCGTTTATCGACGGCAATTTCTATTAAATCACGTATTCCCATAAGTTTTTCCTCTAATATTTCCACAATGGCCATTGTATAAGTTATACGCAAGTTTTTCAACTTAACATAATTATGACCAAAATATTTATTAGCCAGCACTAGAGAAGCATCGGCCAAACTTAAACTAGCTCAGGCACATATAAGGCGTTTACTCGAAAGCGGACAATTGTCAGGGAAGCGATTAGGACATGCCTGGATCGTATTAAGTCTCGATTATAAGCGGAAAAGGAAACCAAAGAGGAAGAAGGAGATAGGACAATGAAAGTTAAGCAAAATTTCAAAGCTAGGCGAATTCAAAGTGTTAAGCAAACTGAGAAAAATGATTTTGGCTCCTCGGGTAGGATTCGAACCTACGACCTAGCGGTTAACAGCCGCCCGCTCTACCGTTGAGCTACCGAGGAACGATATAGCTTAGAAAGGCAGTTAGGTGCCTGTCGAAACTAACGGGATATTATATCATTGAGAGTGGACTGTGAGCAATAAAGAATAACAAAACGATTCCATTAATCGGTTATTTTCGTTTTAATTGTGAATATATACTTTGCACCTGCTGTCGTGTTTCTTCAAGAGAGCCGTCGTTGTTAATTACAAAGTCGGCGAATTGCATTTTTTCTTTAACGGGTATCTGGTTCTTAATCCTGTTGCCGGCATCTTCCTCTGACATGCCTCTTGCAATTAGCCTGCGCAGCTGAATTTCGGGTGAGCAATAAACAACTATAATTATATCTACAAGCTTTCTTGCAACTTCCGGGCCCACTTCCAATAATAACGGTATGTCTTTAATGACAATGCCACCCGGGTCAATCAGTCTTTTTTCTTCAACCTGCCGCAGGTCCTCTTTAAAAATCTCCGGGTGAACGATGGAGTTTAATTGCTGAAGTTTATTAGGGTCATTGAAGACCTCATTGGCCAGTCTTTTCCTGTTAAGTGTCTGGTCCTCATTCAAGACATCCTGCCCAAAATAGTCTTTAATAGCCTGCCAGGCGGGTTTTCCGGGTTCAACAACTTGATGGGCTATTTGATCAGAGTCAATAATGAAGGCTCCCATATCGGCAAACATCTTTGCTACGGTGCTCTTGCCAGTTCCAATAGTCCCGGTGAGTCCAACTATAATCATTTTGGTTGAGTGTACCTGGAGCCGGCAAAATTATTTGCTTTAAGCTCTCGCATAAACTCTGCTTCGTTATGGATATCGTTTTGAAATATAGTAACACATTTGCCGAGTTCATTTCTGGCATGTGCGTCACTGCCTCCGGATGCTGGAAGAGATAAGTTACGGGCAAGCTGGCAGGCGAAAACATTATTGCCTTCCATATTGCGTCCGTTAAATCCTTCAAGTCCATCCACTTTATCGAACACGCGTCTCTTCAGAACAAGTTCAGAGGCCTTTTCAAAGTCTGTTAGGGCATGGCACGGATATCCCCTGAATGGATGGGCTGCAATCATAAACGCATTTGCTTCAATCGCAAGTTGTCGTAAAGTTTTGATATCAATTACTGTCGTGAAGTTTAGGTTTAGTCCAAAAACCAGAACCTCGCCGCCTTCCTTTACCATCACCTCAACACCTCGAAATACCGGAAAATTGTATTTGGCGGAGAGTTCAGTAATACCTGGTAATTCCCATGCTCTATCGTGCTCGGTGAAGCAAATGCCATCGAGTCCCATACTTATAGCCGTCTGGATCGCTTCTTCCGGATCAAGAGTGCTGTCGGGAGAAAGCTTGTTAGTGTGAACATGCAGATCTATCTTCAATAGCAGGACTCACAAGATGGCCCGGTAACCAAGGAACTTATTAGTAATTAAATAGTATGAGAGTCAACGATGTAACTTAGACCTGTGTTGGCTCACAGAAGTTTTATATTAGCACTTTTAAAATTTGACTACAAATAGCATATTGATTATATTGATGAAAGTTGTTTGGATAAGGGGGGTACTGCTATGCCACAGGAAAAGGTTATTGTCACCTCTGCCGTTACGGGTTCTGCTCATTTTCCGAGTATGTCGCCGTAT
>JAPLHL010000276.1 GCA_026389655.1 Chloroflexota bacterium | reverse complement strand
GTATGCCTGTGGGTATATTAAGATTGACGATTTCGTCATTACTAACATGGTCAAGATATTTCACCAGCGCCCTCAGGCTGTTGCCATGCGCCGAAATAATAACTCTTTTCCCCGACCTGACAGCCGGGGCTATGGTCTTATGCCAATATGGCAGGCATCTCCTGTATGTATCCTCAAGGCTTTCCGTTAAAGGAATCTGACCCACTGATAAATTACCATATCTACTCTCATTACCCGGATACCGCCGGTCAGTTTTTTTCAGCGCCGGCGGAGGGAATAGGCTACATCAAATACGAACCCTTCCCGCTTTAATACAGCGCCTGCCTTCCTGGCCTCCGCCATGCCTTTCTCCGAAAGATCTACATCGGTCCAACCGGTAAACCGGTTTTCCTTGTTCCATGTACTTTCGCCATGCCTAAGAAGAACGATTTTAGCCATTTAAGCGCCACACTCCCGGCAACTACAATATGCCAAATATCAACTTTGATTTAATTTTATTAACGGTTTATTATAACCAAAGCTAGCACAACGTGCATTAATCAAGGAGTACGCAACCCCTGAAGGTTATGACATAGTTATAGAAGGAGAGAGGTTTGCCTGAAGTGCGGACCAACTTTCCAGGGGAGGATTAAATTGGTGGAAAAAATATATTTAAATAAAGACCTCGGTTTCTTACGAATAGGCGCTGCAGTCCCTCGACTCAAAGTCGCCGACGTAGACTTCAATGTCTCTTCCATGATAGACGTAATAAAGAAAGCCCGGTCGGAAGGTGTACAGGTACTTGTGTTCCCCGAGATGTCTATTACCGGATACACTATTGGTGACCTGGTGCAACAACATACGTTGCTGGCAAAAGCTGAAGAAGGATTGATGAGGCTGGTTGCAGCAAGCACCGGCTACGGCATGGCAGTAGTTGTGGGCTTGCCATTATGCGTCGACCAGAAAATCTTCAACTGCGCTGCTGTGATCAACTCCGGCAGGCTATTGGGAATCATCCCAAAGACCTATCTACCCAACTACAAAGAGTTCTACGAGGGCAGATGGTTTGTGTCGGGCGATGATGTCTGCTCGGATATGGCACATATCCGCGGCACGACCGTGCCTTTTGGTACCAACATCCTTTTCTCAGTACAGGGACTTACTTCAGCAATCATCGGTGTTGAAATATGCGAGGACATGTGGGTCCCGCTTGCGCCTCATGAGTACCAGGCGCTAGCCGGCGCAAACATCCTTGTTAATATCTCCGCCAGCAATGAGATACTTGCCCAGGCAGACTGGCGCAGGACAATGTTATCTTCAGAATCAGGCAGGTGCGCGGCAGCCCTCTGCTATGTTTCTACGGGTGTCTGTGAATCATCCAACGATATCGTATTCGGCGGACATACCGTTATAGCCGAAGACGGCACGATACTGGAGGAGTCACGCAGGCTGGTCCGCGATCCCAAACTTGTCATTTCGGATATTGATTTGGACAGGCTGGTGCATGACCGCCTGTTATTAACCAGTTTCAGGCAATGCACGCAGCAATTGAAATCATTCAGAATTATTGAAGCCTCTATTAATGATATTGCTGCCGATACATTATTCCGGATAATAGATCCCCAGCCTTTCGTTCCCAAAGACCCCGACCGGCGCGCTGAAAGGTGCCGTGATCCTCGGCGTTTCGGGCGGCCTCGATTCTACGCTGGCCCTGCTGGCAGCCGTCAAGACGATGGACTTCCTCAAATTATCACGTGAAAACATTTTTGCCTACACACTGCCCGGCTTCGGCACTACGAGCAGGACCAGGGACAACGCAACAGCTTTATGTAAAGCTCTAGGTGTAAACATCCAGCGCGTTAACATAACCCGCACATGCAAGGCCCACCTGGCGGACCTCGGACATAACGGCCAGGAAGATATTGTGTTTGAGAATATCCAGGCACGCTACCGCACGGAGTTCCTCTTCAACAAAGCCAACGAATTGAACGGTATACTGCTCGGAACCGGTGATTTGACCGAAGTGGCATTGGGATGGGCCACCTTCTCCGGGGACCACATGTCGCATTACCATATTAACGTCTCTGTCCCAAAGACGCTGGTACGTTACCTTATCCGCTGGGTAGCCGATGAAGAACTGGCCAAAACCGCCGCACGGAAGGTGTTATATGACGTGCTCGATACACCCATCTCACCTGAGTTAAGACGTCCGGCCAAGGGGAAGATCACTCAGATGAGCGAGGATATCATCGGCCCGGTTGAGCTGGCTGATTTCTTCCTTTATCCTTTTATCAGGCTGGGAGCCAGGCCCGGAAAGATACTTTTCCTGTCAAACGAAGCCAGGAAACGCAAGCTGTTCGATAACCGGTACACATTGGATGAACTGCATAAATGGCTTGAGAATTTCATCAAGCGCTTTTTTGATAACCAGTTCAAGCGGACCTGCATGCCGGAAGGCCCGAAGGTTGGTTCTGTCAGCCTGTCACCCAGGGGAGACTGGAGGATGCCGTCCGATGCAGAGCCGGCTATCTGGTTAGAGGACCTGGAACGGACATATACAAAGATGCGTTGACAAATGCCGGGAGCATTTCCAGATTAATCTATGCGCCTGAACTTATCTTTGGGTGCATTACAAATCGGACACTGGTCGGGCGCACTGCCAACAGAAACATAGCCGCACACGCTGCAAACGTAATATTCAACTCCCTGCGGATCCATTAACCGGTCCAGCGCCTTCTCGTATAGCTTGGCATGCCCGCGCTCTACGTCGCGATGATATCCGAATATTGTAGCAACCGCCTGGTTACCCTCCGATTCAGCCGTTTTGATAAAGTCCGGGTACGCTTCAGTGGCATAGTTCTCACGCTCAAAGGCCGCCTGCAGGTTTTCCTGCGTATCAGCAATGACCCCAAGAAGGCGAAGATGGTGAAAAGCATGCACCGCCTCGGACTCGGCAATTGCCCTGAAAAGTCCGGCAATGGCCGGGAATCCTTCCTGTTCAGCCTTAAACGCAAAGGCAAGGTCACGTATATTCGCTTTTGATTCGGCTTCGAAGCCTTCCTGCAGTCGCTTTATTGTCTCAGTTCCCTTGATTTTTGAATTGGAATATTCCACCAACTTATCGGCGGCCACTCCGCATACGGGGCAATGCTCGGGTTTCACTTCAGCTATCTCAAGGTGCCTGCAATTAGTACATAGCCACATACGTTTCCTCCATTAGCCGATAAAAGCCATTATTCCCCTATGGATCATACTTACAGCAATCGCCGCCAGCAGAAGAGCAAATATTTTCGACAGCGCCAGTACGCCACCACTTCCCAGTACCTTGACCAACCTGTTGGCCTGAGCAAAGAACAACCATGCTAGCAGTAGATTTACGATGAACGCAAAGGTCACCATAAAAATATTATATTGGTCTACTAAAATAAGAAGGGTTGTAAGAACGGCCGGCCCAACCACCAGAGGAGTCCCCAATGGGACGACCCCGATTGCATCATCGCTCATAGCAGCCTGTGCCTCGAACATTTTACCGACTACCAGCTCCTTGGCTGCCAGCAGGAACAATATTGAGCCGCCTGCGACAAGGAAATCATTAACCGTGATGCCCAGGAACAAGAAGATGCCCTTGCCGACTATGATGAACACCAGGCCTAATGCAACTGCCGTGATCAGTCCATAACGGATCACACCATTCCGCCGTTTATCATTCATGTGACTGGTCATAGCCAGCAGGATGGGGACAGCGCTCACAGCATCCATCGCCACAAAAAGCGGGACGAACGTCATACCGAAATCACGCAGCAGATCAAGAACTACGTTCAAACATTACTCCTCAAAATAAATTAAGCGGCATATTCCGCAGTGTGATACAGCAACCAATCCCTCTGCTTTCGAGGGTTACGCATACAGCATCGGCTGCATCCTCACGAAACATCGCGTGCCTAGTATATTTGAGTCACTATACGGTGGTCAAACTGAGGCCCATTCACTGACAGCATCTGGACGACACTTACTTCCACTTGTACATCCGTTGAATTGTTAACGGGAGAAGAGTTATAGACAAAGCCAGCGATTACAGCTATACTGCCTGATAATTAAATATGGTAAAGGAGGCGGGATTTATTTTTAAAATAAATCCCCCTTACTCTGCCGGGTGAGGGGGATTTTATTTTAGCGTTGTAGAAAGGAGTAAGTCTCATGAAGTCGGCATTTGGCTCATGGAGCGGCGGCAAGGATTGCTGCCTGGCATGTTACAGGGCGATTACCGGCGGACTGAAAGTCAGTTATCTGGTGAATATGGTAACTGAAGACGGTGATCGATCACGGAGTCACGGCCTGGCAGCCAAATGGCTGCAAATGCAATCACAGGCTCTCCAAATTCCACTCATTCAACACCGGGCGACGAGAGATAATTACGAGGCTGAGTTTAAGAATGTGCTAAGTAATCTCAAGCAAAAGGGAATAACGGAAGGTGTTTTTGGTGATATTGATTTTAATGAGCACCGACAATGGATCGAAAGAGTGTGCACTGAGACAGGTGTTATCCCACGCTTGCCACTATGGTTAGAGGACCAAAAATCAATATTGACAGACTTCATCAATTCAGGATTCGTGGCGGTAATAGTCGCCACCAGGGCTGACCTGATGGGCGAAGAATGGTTAGGACGGAAGCTCGATAAAGATTTTATTACAGATTTAGCTAAATTAAATAATAATATCACTCCATGCGGTGAAGCCGGCGAATTCCACACCCTGGTTATTGACGGGCCTTTGTTTGAAAAGAGGATGGAAATTATCGAGGCTACTAATATTTCAAGAGACGACCGCTGGTTCTGGGAGATAACAAAGTGCCAATTGATGTCGAAAAAGGGAAAAATCGGAGTTTAGAAGCTCTCAGGGAGATGTTAGGTATATTCCCTCAACTCAAGTACGTTGAAAAATAATTTTGGTAGGCCGTGTCGGATTTGCCACTTGTCTTCCAATTAATTACTCTACGTTCGGTTTAGAATGTTTGCATCATCCCTGCAATACATTCTCACTTGTCTCATATTGATTAGTTGCATTAAGTATTGGACAGTCGTGAGCGTTGACAGCTGTATGGTTAAAGCATACTATTTTGATATACAATTTTGACATACAATGAGGAGGTTTCCGTGAAGGGTGTCGCACTGGTAACCGGTATTATCATAATAGTTTTAGCGGTTAGTATCGCAGCAATACCGCAATTTACGACCTGTGGATCGCAGGGGAAAATGCTTACAACTTCTACCGGAACAGTCATTCCTATGAAATGCACTTGGACTGGTCAGGCTGAACTGGCACTGAGCTTACCGCTATTTGCCGTAGGCGTACTTTTACTAATCAGCCGCCGAAAGGAAAGCCTGAGGAACCTGTCCTTCATGGGCATGATATTGGGGGCACTGGTGATCTTGCTACCCACTAATCTTATAGGCGTCTGCGCTGCTCCCGGTATGATTTGCATCTCAGTCATGATGCCCGCCATGATATTTTTCGGTACCCTGACTATTCTTACCAGCATAGTGGTGTTGATCATATCCGTATGGACGAAAGAGCCAAGTTGAACGTTTTCACCCTCGCTATTAAAAACATCTCCGGTAATTCTTTCCGCAGCTTCATCATATTTTTATGCGTGATGGGGATGGCTGGCTTTTTCTTCGCCACGACCTTAATTATCTGGGGGGCTGAATATAGCCTTAACTCCGGACTGGAGAGGCTTGGTGCCGATATAATCGTTGTACCTGCCGGGGCTGAGACCAAGGTTGAAAGCGCCCTCCTTATGGCAAAACCAACACAAATGTGGATGGCAAGAGACAAGCTTGATAAGATCGGGAAAATTCCTGGTGTGGCTGCGGCATCACCACAGTATTATCTTAGTTCACTCTATGGAGCTCCCTGCTGCTCAGTTTGGGAAATGTTTATAGTTGTCTTCGACCCCGCTACTGACTTTACAATCCGCCCGTGGTTAGAGAGCGAAGGGATAGGCAAGCTGGCTAAAAATGAAGTGATCGGAGGAAGTGCAATCGTAATACCGTCCGGTGAGAAATTCATTAAACTCTATGGCCATAACCTATCATTGAAAGGGAACTTGAAAGAAACAGGCATTGGAATTGATCAGACGCTATTCATGTCTTTAGAAACCGCAGAGGCCATGGCTGAAACGTCGTTGACTCAGGCCATGAGCCCCTTGCAGTGGAATACTTGCTGTATTGTATTAAACTCTGCGGGGGAAGTAATTTCCCAGGACGTAAACCCTGCGCTGATCTCGGCAGTGCTGGTAAAAGTCCAGTCCGGAGCTGACGTACGCATGGTGGCACAGCAGATCATGCTGAACGATAGCGAAGTCACCGCCATAACGAGCCCAAACCTGTTTGGCACATTCCACAAACAGTTGACAGGTTTACTCTGGGGTTTCCTTGCCATACTAAGTATGTGCTGGATGTTATCGGCCGCCTTAATCGGCCTGATTTTCTCGATGGCGGCCAATGAGCGGCGCAGGGAAATCTCGGTATTGCGGGCAATGGGAGCAACCAGACAATTTGCCTCTTTCACCCTGCTGATGGAAGCAGGATTGCTGGCTGTGACCGCTTCCCTGCTCGGCATATTGCTGGCAGCTTTCGGTACTTACCTGTTCAGGGATTTCCTAACAGCCACATTAAAGATACCCTTCCTCTTCCCGTCACCAGCATCATTTCTTAGCCTGTTGATAGGAGGAATACTGCTGACTCTATTAATTGTAACACTGGCAGCGCTCATTCCAGCACTGCGCATTACCGGCCAGGAACCTGCCATTGCTATGAGGGAATAATCATGTTGATTTCGTTTAACGATGTAACGAAACAGTATAATTTAGATGAAGAAAAAATCATTACACCGGTAAACCGGGTAAATTTAGCTATTGCCGGAGGGGATTTCACTATCATTACAGGCCGCTCCGGTTCGGGCAAAACCACTCTGCTTAATCTTGCCGCTGGTTTAGTACGGCCTACTACCGGTAGAATTCTCATAGGAGGGGTGGATATCAAGAATATGTCCGACAAAGGCATATCACTGATGCGCAACCGTACGATGGGGTTTATCTTTCAGTACCCGAGCCTGATACCCTCACTAAACGCCGTCGAGAATGTAGCCTTACCCTGCATATTTCACAAATATAGCACATATTCAGACGGTTATAAACGCGCTGTCTCCTTACTGCAAACAGTTGGTCTTTTAGATCGGCTGGAAGCCCGTCCCAAACAACTTTCGGCAGGACAGCAGAGAAGGGTAGTCATTGCCAGGTCACTGATAAACAACCCCACTATTCTGCTTGCGGATGAGCCTACCAGCGACCTTGACGAGTGCACTGAGCGGGAGATAATGGACCTGCTACTCAAAATTCATACCAGCGGAACCACCATATTGATGGTTACCCATAGCCTGGAACTGACTGCCTGTGCCACCAGCGTATTTAGAATGGAGAACGGTGTGCTGGAAGGCTCTATTAGAAGCCACCAACATTTCTGTTAAATGCCCCCTGAACCTTTTTACCATCATTGACTTCAATTATACAATCCATGAAATATACGCCTGCTCAAAGCAGAACTATCAAAATAATGACTCCTGCTAAGACGACCCAATAGGTTTCTACTTTCAGAAGCAAAGCCACGAATGCGGCAACGGCAAGCAACGTACGCCATAAATCCCAGGGTATCTTCAAAGCGAACAGCACTGCTACTGACAGGAGGAGGCCAACGAACGAGGCGATAACACCGGCAACCGCTTTGTTGAACAAAGTGAAAGAGCTCAGCTTATCGAAATACGGGTCACCCCCCACTAGAATAAGAAAAGACGGCAAAAATATACTCACAGTTGCGATACCCGCTCCCAGTAGACCATAAAGAAGGTAGCCTATAAACGTGGCAGTTATTACGATGGGGGCCGGCGTCACCTACCCCAGCGCAATGCCATCCAGAAACGTCTTACTATCCATCCAGGAATTGACATTTACTACTTCATGACACATCAGCGGGACCGAGGCAAAACCGCCGCCAAAGGCGAATAAGTCCACGCGGAACATAAGCGCTGGGCTGAAAGTGATACGCCTTCACGATGCAAGACATAGCCATGCGTCAATTATGCTTAAACAAGGGATTCACCCCAAGATAGTCCAGAAGAGACTGGGGCACTCCAGCATAGAAATGACACTAGATACCTATTCCCATGTTGCGCCCGGACTGCAGGAGGCGACCGTTGCCCGGTTTGACGATTTCATAGCTCCAAAACATGAAAATGAAGCTGCGCGGAAAGACCATT
>JAPLHL010000288.1 GCA_026389655.1 Chloroflexota bacterium | reverse complement strand
CAGAGTGGTGCGGCCGTCGATGCGATGACCCTGAGCTCAGCCGACCCCGAATTCCAACTTACCATAGACCGCCTTGCCATACAAAAACTACCGGCAGTCCTGGTAATTGCAGCCACCGGGCAGGGAGCAATTATCAAAGGTGATATTACTGAGACAAAGGTTTTGCAGGCGTATCTGAGTCTGCAAAAAACTTGCGTTCCTGGTACATCAGGTTGCTGCCCTAAATAAGTATCTGACGGTAATAAATATGCAGGAATGGATAAACCAGATTTTCAGCGCCCCTGAGTTTGGCCTTATGGTATTGCCGGCCGGTTTTCTGCTTGGTTTGATAACTGCGATTGGTTGTCTGGCCTGTAGCGCGCCTATGATAGCTGCGGTTATTGGATACTCAGGCTCACGCGAAGGTGAACAACGAAGGGACGTATTTGTCATAGCCGGGTTCTTCATGTTGGGAACGGTAATAGCCTTATCTGCGGCAGGATGGCTTGTGGGTGCTGTAAGCCAATCATTGGGCAATACCTTCGGAATGTACGGCAAGATATTAATTGCAGTCATATCCATTTTCTTTGGGTTTGCAGCTCTTAATATTCTACCGTTTAAAATACCAACTTTTGATCTTGGGAAGACTCATCTACCAACGGGACTGTTTGGCGCTGCTATTTTCGGGCTTGCCGTAGGAGGCGCAAGCACAGCATATACTATGGGCTGCTGCGGCCCTATGCTTCTTCCCGTTGTGCTTGGGGTGTCTTTATTGAAAGGGCAGGCTGCATGGGGAGCGATAATACTTGCTATATTTGCAATAGGATATAGCCTGCCGATGGTAGCCGTAATATTAGGCGTAGGGCTCGGTAAATTGTCTGGCATTGCCAATAAGATAGCGACGCCGGTACGTATAATTTCAGGGGTAGTGCTAATAGGCGCCGGGATATGGCTATTGTTTACTCTATAGGGTGAGTTAACACCGCGGGAGGTAAGACTTATATGAAAAAAGGACTACTGGCTTTAATAAGTTTGTTATTACTGGCATTTTCATTACCGCTTCAGGCTTGTCAATCAGCTTCAGGAAATAGTTTTGAGGTCCTATCAATGGATGTAACGCCTGGAAAAGTGATTATGAATGAAAAAATCACGGTTACTGCTACTATAAGTAATAACGGTGGGAACGAGGCCGTATTTGAGGTACCCGTGATGGTAAATGGAGTGGCTGACGACAGAACTTCGGTAACACTCGCTCCGGGCAAATCACAGGAAATTCAGTTTACGCTTCATAAGGGTGAACCTGGAACATACGAAATAAGAATAGGTGACAAGAATTCTGCTGTCACAGTGGAGAGACAGGCTCCAGCGGAATTTAAATTGTCCGATTTAAATATCAATATGGACGAGGCAAATCCTGGGGAAGAGGTCGTTATTACGGCCTGCTTGTCAAATACTGGCGGCTCTGAAGGCACTTATATTATTGACCTTAAGATAAATGGCGATGCAGGGCAATCCGATAGGGTAATACTACCGGCGGGAGCAAAATACAATTGCGTATTTAAACTCGTAAAAAGCGAGCCGGGTACTTATGGGGTTGCAATAGGTGATCTTGCCGGGAAATTCACAGTGATTAAACCGATTGAAGTTATACAGATCACTGCACCTGATGATACAACATATAAGCGTCAGTCTCAGAGATCATCATGTTGCCCTGAAGGAAGTGGAAGCAGTTGCCAATAGAAAATAGACCATGGATAGTAGGTAAAGTGGAAACCCCACTGGGGTCCATCCCAAAGGTGGCAACCCATCTCAATATAGCTGATCACCTAGGCGCAATCAAGGCAAGGCTCGGAATACAACGGATGCATTATGCGGTCGATCCGGGGCTATACGCAGTCGGTTCGCCAACAGCCGAATCGCCCGTTTTTGTTTCCGCCAATTACAAGCTCTCGTTCGACCACTTGCGCCGGGAGTTAGAAGGGATCGACGGTTGGATAATGGTCATCGATACTAAGGGGATCAATGTTTGGTGCGCAGCGGGCAAGGGGACTTTCGGCACCGACGAAATCGTGCGCAGAATAGAGGTTACACAGCTTTCTAAGGTAGTCAACCATCGCTCGATCATTGTTCCCCAACTCGGAGCGCCGGGAGTGTCTGCCCACCAGGTGAAACAACGTAGTTCTTTTCGCGTGATTTATGGTCCGGTTCGTGCCCGGGACATCCGGGAGTTTCTCGACGCCGGTATGAAGACTTCCCTGGCTATGAGACGGGTACTGTTTAACTTCGGTGACCGTGCGGTATTGATTCCAATGGAACTGGTACAGTGGGGTCTTCTAGCCATCATTGTTGCGGCAGCTCTTTTCTTCTTAACAGGACTAAGCCGAAACAGCTATGCCTTGCCCGGACTGGCGGGTGCCCGTGAGGCGTGCCTGCTATTAATTACATTTGTCGCCGGTGGAGCTCTAGTTCCGATGTTGCTACCGTGGTTGCCTGGAAGAGCACTATCATGGAAAGGGGCAACCGTGGGATTAATACTCGCGATCCTGCTTGTTGTGCTAGGATTTATACCGTCGGCGCAGCTTACAGGTCAGCTTGAGACAGGGGCCTGGGTATTATTGATGCCTGCTATAGGTGCTTTCATGGCTATGAATTTCACCGGTGCGACAACCTATACATCGCTTTCGGGCGTCAAGAAGGAAATGCGTTTTGCCCTGCCGTTACAGATCGTAGCTGCAGTACTCGGTTTGGGCCTATGGGTAACAGCCAGATTCGTCTAAGGGGGTATATGAGAAAATGCTTAAATACTTAGATAATGTCGTGACTCTGCAACTTGATGCCAAGGTCTGCAACGGCTGTGGTATGTGTGTTTTCGTATGTCCCCATGCCGTATTCGAGATCAAGGACCGGAAGGCAGTTTTTGCTGATAGAGACGCTTGCATTGAGTGTGGCGCTTGTGCCGTCAACTGTCCGGTAAACGCTATCAGGGTTCAGACCGGCGCCGGTTGCGCAGCTGGCGTTCTCTTAGGCAGAATCGGTGTAGACAGCTGCTGCTCCAGTGCATGCGGAGCCTCTCCGGCAGTTGCCGGGTCAAATCAATCAGTTTGCTGCGGTCCCCAAATTGAGAACAAGGAAATCGAAACAACCAAGAACTACGTTATTTACGAGTCAGCCATGTGCTGTTCCAGCGGGGTATGTGGCCCCGATCCGGATAAATCCTTGATTGAACTGCAAGATGCGCTGGACAAACTGAAGGACATGGGCGCTAAGGTCGAGCGTTACAACATCACCGGGGATCCCAGGAAATTCAGAGAAAACCCGGAAATTATCAAACTTATGCAGGAGCGCCAGATCAAAGCGCTACCGATTACTACGTATAATGGTAAGGTTGTCAAAGTCGGCGGCTATCCCAGCCTGGATGAATTA
>JAPLHL010000434.1 GCA_026389655.1 Chloroflexota bacterium | reverse complement strand
TTCAACTACTATATAGCCTGCTCCACCCCTGGCCCGTGCCGCATAATAATTGATCATATTTTCTGTAACATTGCCATCAGGATCAGCCAGGTTGGAAGTCATCGGCGGCATGACGATGCGGTTCTTAAGTTCAAGGTTCTTAATTTTAAAGGGAGTAAATAACAGCTTAAAATCTATCATGCTACAGTGGACCTCCTTTTATTCTGACTGATCCCGAAAGCCTGGATATTTTATAAAAACGGTATTATATCCGTGACCGTCAAGACATGCAGGTCGGCTATCAATGTCCTGCCCCAACCGTATATGCCTTGATGTGCTGTAACTATACGATAATTTACGTTAAAAATCTACGCTTTTACCATCATATGAGTAAACGAATAGTTTTTCTATATCTGCTTCATTCGGTATACGATGGACAGCGGTAGTCATAGACTCGCTTACTGCCCGTTCCACGAGGCCCTCCATGGATGCCATATATTTGGCCCTGTCAATGCCCAGGTCTTTCACGGACATCATTTGTTTCAAGCTTTTAGCCAGTTCACGGACTTTGGCGATCAGCGCTTTGGCGCATTTATCATCAGGTCCGTTTGCAATAGCACAGAACCGGGCAATTTCAGCATAACGCGCCTTGGTCTCTTCAGAGCTATTCGCCTGGTATTCCATGGTGTATGGAAGAAATAGCCCCACTGCTATGCCATGTGGAGTATGAAAGATGCCGCCCAATGAATGGGCCAGGCTATGCGCTACTCCGGCGTTACCACCGTTCATGCAAAGGCCTGCCTGAGTAGCTGCCCACTGCATCTCTTGTCTGGCCTCCATGTCGGAGCCGTCCTTATACGAGCGTGGCAGGAACTCAAAAACGCTGCGGATAGCCATGATCCCCGGGCCGTCAGTAAACCTGGTACGGTAGGTAGTGCAATATCCTTCAATAGCATGGGTCAAAGCATCCATCCCGGTTTGGGCTGTTATTGCGGGTGGCATTCCCTTGACCATAAGAGGGTCCAGTATCACGAGGTCAGGTATTGCCTCCATGTTGCCGGTTGCCAGCTTACGTTGATATTCCACGTCTGTAAGCACAACAGCAAATGTCGCCTCGGCTCCCGTACCGCTAGTCGTAGGGATGCCCATCAATTTGGCCTTAAGCCGGGTATTGTACGTCTCGGAAGGGTTGATACAGTCAGGTTCAAGCCCGGGCACGCAATAAACAAGAAAGGCCGCCTTGGCTGCATCAAGACATGAACCGCCTCCCAGGCCGATGATCCAATCCGGGTTGAAACCCTCAGCCATTTTTGCGGCTTTCCTGACCGTATCTAATGATGGATCGGGTTCAACATTGTCAAATATCTTGTACTCTATGTTTGCTTCTTTTAACTCTTTACAAACTAAATCAGCCAGCCCGAGCTTCACTATATTTTTGTCTGTAACTATCAGGGCGCGTTTACCTAAGGTAGTCCTTAGATGCACCAGTGCATCATCACCAAAAACAATAAACGGACTTGTGTAAAAATACATATTACCTCACTCTAATGATGTAGACTGGTATCGCAACTATTCGGGCCATTCCACAGGCACTTTGTTAGTGCAGTTGGTCAGCGCCTGGGCTGCTTTGGCATTACGCATAATCTTGGCCATATTGCCTTTCAATTTCATTTGCCGTGTAACTATGGCTTGAGTGCCGTCCATTTTCTTCTCTGCAATCTTTCTCCAGACTTCCATAGTGGCTGCCATGGTAAATTCCGGGGTAAATTCCTTGTCGTCCTTGGTAACCAGTGCCTTACGGCATTTCCCGTGCCACAGGTCGAGGTAGGTATAAATAGTTTCCTTGATGGGGCCGCCTTTCTCCACGATGAGATAGAAATCGCCTTCCCATGTTTTAGCCGCTTCCTCATACTCGGGACTGGAATTGATGGCCTCCATTATCTGGTCAGCATATTCCTGGGTACCGTATTTTGCCATGATATTCCTCCTTATAATTTATAATAAATACTTACTACTTTGCGGAGAATGCTATATCAGGAAAATCTTATCGTACCGAACCACAGCCTCCTTTAATGCAAATTATAGAACTATACGCCAAAGCAAGGACCTGCGAACAACGCCTCCACTTATCAAATCCATCAATGTACTGACATAGAGCGAGCGCTCTCTCTGGGAGCGTTTTATTATAGCATATATGTCAATGAACGCTTAAGATAGTAACTATTAAGAAGTTTGCTGCCTTCTGCTAATACAACCCGGTATTGAAGAGGTATGCCTGCCACTTTTTCGCTGACTCCATTCTTAAATATCCCTCGTGGAATAGGAATCGTAAAATAACCTGAGCTGGTTTATTTGAATACCCCCCCCTTTTGGACGTTTATCATCCCGTCGGCGGCGTAAAGCTGCGCATAAATCAATAGAAATTGATATCGGCATTAGCAGGATGCATCATATAGCCTGTAAGAAACTTGAAAGCAAAGTGCAGGATATATGGTCCAATGTATCCTGCACTTTTATTGTCCCAATATTAAATTAAAGCAGGTTGTCTCAGCCGGCTATTTCGGCGGGTTGGCCTTGGCGATCTCCTCATCCCGCAGCTTCCGTTTCAAGATCTTGCCCAACGGGTTTAATGGCAGGTCATCGCGGAACTCGACGTACTTGGGAACGGAATAGGCGGAAAGCCTTTCCTTGCACAGGAAGATGATCTCTTCCTCCGTCACCTTGCCTTTGAAACCATCCTTCAGCTTGATGAATGCCTTAACCCTGTCGCTGCCCGGGCGGTCCGGGTCGGGCACGGCAATAGCGGCGGCCATTTCGACGCCCGGATGTTCATACGTCCTCGTCCATCTTCACGATATCGCCCATCGGGAGCCAGCCGTCGATTAACCCGCTGCCGGGTGTCGGCCAGTATCCCTTCATTATCTGGGGGCCGCGCACCCACAGCTCGCCCTCTTCTCCCGAATCGATCTCCTTGCCTGTCGCAGGGTCAATTATCTTTATCTCGGTATCGGGGAAGGGCACGCCGATAGACCCTGGTTTCTTTACCTCCACCATGTCGCTGGAGGCCAGGTTAGCATGCGTGCCGCCTCCACACTCGGTGGCGCCGTAAGAATCCCCGATCTCAGACCCGATCTCCTCCTTGAATTTTGAAGTTAACTCGTTTCTTAACGGTGATGTAGAAGATGTAAACGACGTGGTCAGTTTGCCCAGGTTCATCTCCAGCAGCTTGGCGTATTGTGTCGGCACGCATGAGCATGCGTTCGGTTGGTTCTCTTTCAGGATCCTGGCGATAGTGTTTATGTCCCTGGGGTCTGCAACTATGTAGGCCTCGAAGCCCATCGAAATGCAGAAATGCGTGATCGTCATACCCATCTGGTGGAACAGGGGTACAGCAATAAGCCATGACAATGCTCCCATCACCATGTCGGCGACGGGCGTCAGCGGCCATGCCATGTGTGCTAGGTTGGCCAGTTTGCTGGCGTGTGTCAGCATGACTCCCTTGGGATCGCCGGTTGTACCGCCGGTGAATATCAGCTCAGCCAGGTCCTCCACGGGATCGATATCCACCTGCGGCGGCTCGGGGGAGTATTTAGCCAGCAGATCGAGAAAATGAATTGTACCCGGTATCCTTACCGGTTCCTTGCCCTCGTTCAGCATATCGTCAAGTGAAGTGATAATGATTCTTTTAAGCTGGGTCTGGTCTTTTATCTGGTTCACGATGTCCAAACTGCTGTCCATGCAGATGAGCGTCTCGGCCCCGGAGCCCTGCACTTCCCTCAGCAATTCATCCCCCTTATGCAATGTACTGCACGGCACGTGTGTGGCGCCGGTTTTCAAAATGCCGAAATCGCTGATGACAAACTGGGGGCTGTTGATCAGGTAGGTCGAAACACGGTCGCCGCGCTTGACGCCCAGGTCGGCCAGTGCATGTGCAAACCTGTCTGAAAGCTCTTTCAGCTTTGTATAAGTAAATACCTTGTCCTTGAAATGTATTGCAGGTTTGTCGGGATAGTCCCTAGCGCTTTTATCGAGAATTGAGAAAAGCGGTGCTTTGGGATAGGGCTTGATCGACTGGGGTAATACCATCAGTCCCTTCCCCCCCAGGTCGTATTGCTTAAGCCACGGTTTGTCAGATACCGATGCCATAACAACCTCCAGCCTTTTTATTAATTATTATAGATAGTAAAACTTCCTAATTACTGGGGTGTACCTTGACACAAAAGCTTATCATAAAAGAGAAATTGTTAAAAGGCTAAATTGCCCTGCCGCTCTCTGCGCCTTCATCTGCAACATCCAGCGCTTTGCGTTGCTTATTTGCATCATCTATTAAATATAATTCGGCGACCTTATTCTTTACCTCCACTGCTAGCTGCACTTTTATCACCTATCAGGCTTATCGGATTATGGAACATTTCATTAAGCTAATTGTAGGGTCGTAAGAGTGTAGTTTGTGTTATAATACTTCGAAAGTATCAGTATATGGAAAGGGAGGCTGCCGAAATGCGTTTAAAAACAGCTATTGCATATTCGCTATTTATAGTTTGCATTGTTGTACTGATCATTGGTACAGCGTGTATCCAGAAAACCGAGGCCCCCGCTGAAATCAAGACACTTAAGATCGGCTGCATAATGCCTTTCACGGGGGCTGCCTCCATGTATGGCAATGAAACCAGGCAGCACATGGATATTTATGCTTCGCTGCTGAACGAATCCGGCGGTGTAAAAATTGGTAATGACTTTTACAAGGTTGAGCTGCACTATGCGGATGATAGCATGCAGGTGGCCCCCTCGGCGGCAGCTGCCAGGAAATTGATATACGATGAAGGCGTTACCGCTATTGTGGGATATTTCGGGATCGGTTATGCGGCTGTGGCGCCTTTGACCAATCCTGACAAGATTATATTTATTGCACGGTCAGGCGCTGATGTTGTCATCGATCCTGAAAGGGACAAGTATGTTGTCATAGGGCTGCCCCTGGGACAGTACACCTTGAACCAGGCGCTGGTAGCACTGGAAGCCTATCCTGAAGCTAAGGTTATATGCTGGACAGGCCCCGAAGGCGCCAAGGAGTCCATCAGCGCTTCTGCCGGGCCGGTAGATAGGTGGCTGGAGGCAGAAAAAGGAGTAAAAAACGTACGGATTTTTTATCCGCCGGGAACTACTAACTTTACCCCGTATCTGCTCAAGATGAAAGAACAGGGTGCACAACTTATATACAATGGCAGTACTCTGCTTGATATAGCCCTTATGGGCAAGCAGCGTTATGAGCTGGGATTCATGATACCTCTCGCCTGCGGTTCGGATAACGATATAGCTACAATGAAAAGCATAGCCGGAATTAATGGCATACAGGGTATCATAGGTAACCAGAATGCCCCGTGGGAACTTGAGAAAACCAAGGTAGCGCCGCGCTATCTTGAAATGGCCAATAAGATCAGGAACAAGTTCCAGGAAATCAACGGGAAGCCCTTGCCGCACGCCGGGTCTTTTGTCGCTGGCTTAAATCAGGCAGGCCAGTATATGGAGGCTTGTCAGCTGGCGGGCAGCACTGATCCTGACAAGGTCATGGCTGCATTCAAGACAAATACTGTTGATACATTCATCGGGTCTTACAAGTTGACCGGTATTAGGACATTTGGTATGCCTATCTCTTTCGGCTATCCCTGCGCCATGGCTGAAATCAGGGGCGAAAAGAGTGTTCATATTGGCGAGTATCCGCTTACGGACGTTGATATCTGGTTCGACGAATTAAGCAAATACAAATGACAAATGGCAGAGGGAAAAACCCTCTGCCATCTACATATAAATTATTTACTTTTACTGGACTTTTATGTACTCGTGGATCAGCATTGCCCTGGTAGTTATTTTCTCACCGTGCACTTTCAATCTTATATCACAGTCTGAGAGGAAACGGAGGTATCCCTTTCCTCCGCCCGGCTTGGTCCCCGGTTGGGGATTATTCTCCACCAGGTTCTTCACGTTGTGGGTTATAGTACCTTTTACAACTGGGCTTTCCATCCTGAGTACCAGTGTCTTCTGGTAATTTACCCCCGTCACTTCATCCAGGGTCAGCTCACCGGCATCTACGTATATTTGATCGGACATTTCAACCAGATCGTGCCCTTTAAAGGCGATTATTCTTGATTGAGGTTTATTGCCCGTTACGGCGGATGTCTCGCCAACTGAATATACAAAAGTATAATCTGTACTCAGGAATCGTCCCCAGTGCCAATAGCTGAATAAATCAGGCATTGGGCAGTTTCCCCAGTTGTGATCGTGATAACCTATCCCAGTCACGGGAATCTCCTCCCCATTGACGATTAATTTCCCGGTGACTTTAGCCTTGGGCTGTGCTATGGCCCATCCAATATACCGGTCGGGGTTCCGGCTGAAATACATGGTACCTTCCGGTGGTTCCCTGAACCCCTGAGTAAGATTTTCGAAAGATAATTTACATCCTAAGTCACCCTCAAGGAAATCGATGTCATACCGCGGATAGTCACCTTTAAGATGATTTCTGCCCATTGTAACGTCACAGGACGATTTAGAGGCGCTGCAATTATCCGCCTTGAATGTTGGTAATACAGATGTTTTTTTACCCTGCGGATCATAAATAGCGAACTCTATTACCCTGAATGGCATAAGAGCACCGCGGAATTTCATATCTGCCATCTGCCATGATGTTACAAGTGAGTATCCATTGTCAAAAGATGCATCCATATACCACCACTCGAAATGCTCATCAGTCGCGAATTCATGACAGGCGTCGTCAATAGCCTTGAGTTGAAAAGCTGTCGGGTCTATGCTGGATTTTCTGACCAATTTTCGCTCCTTTACTTTTGCAAATTAATATTAATTGCTGTGACGGGTCGCAGGTTCTTAGATAATCATCGTATAAATATTAGTCATATATATGTATAGTCCTTATTGTTCCAGGTAGCAGAACCACAATAGGAGGCTGGCTTTAATGTATGAGTCGTAGATGGCAGAGGGGAACACCCTCTGCCATCTACATATTGCGTTGTTTGATTTTACTAAAAGTGTATAAACTCGTGGATCAGTTTAGATTGGGTCTCAACTTTCTCTCCCTTCACGTTCAATTTAACATCACAGTCGGAGAGAAAACGGAGGTACCCGTTCCCGGCGCCCGCATCCATCCCGGGTAAAGGATCGTTCTCCACCAGCTCCTTCACCTTGTTGGTTATTGTGCCCGTTACATTCGGGCTTTCAGGCCTCAGTACCAGTGTCTTCGGATAAGTCACACCCGTTGCTTTATCTAGTGTAAGGTCCCCATAATCTCCATATAGTTTATCGGTCAGGTCAACCAGTTCATGTCCTTTAAAACTGACCAGCGCTGATACCGGTTTACTCCCTGTTATCTTTGATGATTCGCCGACTGAATATACAAATGTATAATCTCCGGTCATGATCCTTCCCCAGTGCCAGTAACTATATATATCATTCAGCATGGTGTTTCCCCAGTTATGATCGTGATAACCAATTCCACTTACGGGGATCTCCTTTCCGTCAAGGATTAATACCCCGGTGACTTTAGCCTTGGGCTGTGCTATAGCCCACCCCATATACCGTTCAGGATCCTTGCTGAAATATGTAACACCATCCGGCGGGTTCCTGAATCCCTGGGTAAGGTTTTCGAAAGTCAATTTACATCCGGCGTCTTTTTCAAGGAACTCAATATCATACTTTGGATATGTCCCCTTAATATGATTGCTGCCATAAACGACATCACACGACGTTTTGGAGGTACTGGAATTTTGTTCAGTGAAAAAGGGTAGCCTGGTTGTCTTTTTACCCTGGGGATCATAAATGGCAAATTGTATTAACCTGATAGGTGTAAGGTCACCCTTTACTTTCGCATGTATAATCTGCCACGACGTTACAAAGGAATACCCATTGTCAAAAGAGGCATCCATATACCACCATTCATAATCTTCACCGCCGACTGGTAACACATGTTGGGCATCGTCTATATCTTTTAGTTGATAGGCCGCAGGGTCGGTGGGTTGGGTGGTGGCGGATGGTGCACAGGCTGCAAATAAAACAGATACGATCATGCAGCAGATTAATAGCCCGGGGACAAATTTTCTCATCAGTTTCTTCTCCTTTACCTCTGTATGATTTTTTTCTTCGACACATTAGTATTTGTTATTGTTATAAATTGCCACCTTTATGGCAATCATGGTATACACATTAGTCTCTTATATTTGGAATCTAAATTGTTCTATATTGCTGCTTATTATCAAATATGTCAGGTGAAGTGCTTCATGTCTAAGGTTTCACGTAGAATGATGACTCGGAAACCAGGTTGGGATCGAATGCCTTCTTGATTTTTTTCTCGTAGCCAAGAAAATCCAGGCAATACGGCGCGGCCGCTTTCTCACTTGCTTCATTGAAGCTTAAGCAACCCTCGGCGCCTCCAACCGCCAGTCGCCATTGCGGCAGTTTGATATCTGCTTCTTCCAGGATCTGACGCACAGCTTTGATTGACTCCGGGTCAAATTGGTCATAGCTGACTACGCTCTCGGTGTGAGCGAAGCTGTCCCCAATAGGAGAAAACCAGGGATTTTCTCCCGTGATGGCGATCTTTCCTTCCTTTTCATATTTAGAGTAGAGCTCATCAGCGGTACGCTGCGCCAGCAGCTTAACTGAATCCCAACTCTCTTCATTGACCGCGGCTGTGAGAAACCCGGTGGTGATGTTAAAAACACGCTGCTGACCCTGCCCCGTCACAAGGTTGCGGAAAACCGGGCCAATCATGCCGGGGTCCATAGGAAAATTCATCCCATCTGTCTGGTCCATAATCTTTTGCAGGAGGTCGTGCCGGTACTGCATTTCGCGTGGAGAACCTGCATCCAGCATTAATATGCTTATGAATTTCAGGACTTCGGCCATCTCAGGCGGAGATGCGCTGACCATTTGCCAGAAGTCGTCCACTGATGAGGTGGTCAGGATGGCCAGGACCGCGGCCGGGCTTCTGTGCATCGCAAAGGCAATGGCCTCTTCAACAACGAGAATGAAAAAGTCCGTCAGTTGGTCGCGGCTGGGAAATGCAACTGTGTATATCTGGAAATTCTCAGGTACCTCAATTTCATATATGTTCGGTTTGCCGCTTGCCTTCAACGCCGGAGGGCCGTACCATGGAGTTAATTTAACTGCCGCTCTTGTTATAACACCGAGGCCGCCAGTGGCGCCTCCATAACCACGCATAATTCCCCGCAGACTCGGGCCGGGACCGTCACCACTGAACCATCCGGAACCAGTTCCCAGGGTACCCAGTCGAAGGATCTCTCCATCCGGCAGCACCCATTCTACCCCCAGGGGGACACGCCCTCCGAAATCGCTGCTTACGCTGGTGTTTCCGCAGCCAAAGTTGGATGTCGCGCTGGCCAGTATCCCGCCGCTGGGCCCGCAGCCAATCGTATGCGGCCGTAACCCCATTTGCATCGTCTCCAAAAATAGTTGCTGCATGGAAACGTAGGACTCGACCACGGCGAACTTGTTTTTTGCGTCAATTTCCACGATCCGGTTCATTCGACGCATGTCGAGGGGCATGAAGCTTTCATTGGA
>JAPLHL010000341.1 GCA_026389655.1 Chloroflexota bacterium | reverse complement strand
AACGCCAAGCAATATTTCTCCGGCGGTCATATTGCCAAATAACCTGAAAGTGAAACTGATGACCCTGATAAAGTGGCTGAGGATCTCAAGAAGGCCTACATATATATTAATGAAACCAAATCCAAAAGCGCTTCCCCACTGCTTGTTTTTGATTGCCTTACCGATAGCGCTGAATTGGAAGAATGAATCAATATAATGCAACGGGCCGATCTTGGTAAAGCCGAGGAATTCAATGAAACAAAAAGATACAAGGGCGATCGAAAGCGTAAGATTAACATCTGTATTGGCGGCACGCAGGAATGGGACAATTACTGTGGCGGTCGGGAAAAAGGTGCGTACATGCTTCTCGCCAGCGATGCCCTGGATGGTACCATAAATGCCCTCAACAATGACTTCAGCAAAGCTCTGAAACCTTCCTGGTATGAGCTTCATCCTCCTGGTGGCAAAGAAGAAAATAAGGACGAGTAAGATAATCGTGATCCAGGAAGAAATAAGGGTATTGGTGATCTTGAAATCACCCACATGGAACATGGCTTCTGAAGGAAGCACGACGTGCGGAACGCTTACCTGCAGATCGTGGGGCACTGAAATTTTAAATAACTTGCTGCCAAGCGGTCCTGCAATAAAGGATGTTAGCAAGAGTGCCACGAGTACAATTATCAGGATGATGCCTAAACGGCTGGAGCAACCTAGTTTACTCACCGTCCTGCTCCTTAATTGAGTTCTTTTTTGTATCCATGTCTTTTTGCTCTTTTATAAACTGGCGCAACATACGGTAAAGACCATAACCTGCGACCATTGTCCCTAGTACAAATCCTATTAAAGTGCACAGTGGTCGGCTATTAAATCTCTCGGGAGCATCCAACCACAAACCGATTACTGTTGGTATGACCATACTGAGTGCAACATACCAACCAATATTGAAAAGAAACCACAATCCTCTGAGGAGTTGTCTTCTTTCTGGTTTCTCTGCGTTATCTTGCTTCAGCACAGGCATTATAACAAGTCCAACTTTTATCCGTCAACGGATTTTCCATTGATTTTTGCATGATGCCCGTACGCCTTAGTAGCTACGCATTTGAAGCAAGGGCGACGTTTACTATAGTAAAGAAGGGCGGTTGTGAGCGCATTTCACGAATTCAATAATCAGGACTTCTTTTTGCCGAAATCATCAAGGTTCAGGGTATTGATGAAATCGTAAAAAGCAGACAGCTTTTTTAATTCCTGCTCGTCCATCTTTTCCGGCGGCACGGAGCCCGGTTCACCGGCTCTGGGTTGTGCAGTGATCTTGCCTGATTCAGCATCCAGTATAATACCAGCTTTGTCCAGGACGGACTCTTCTGCATAAATTGGTGCTGTCACCCTGACTGCCAGGGCGATAGCATCGCTGGGGCGCGAATCAAGCTTCATGCGTGTCAGCAGCCAGCGTTTATTATGTTCATCGAAGAAGACTTCGAAAGCCCAACCTTCCCCGCCGTCCACTTCCATAAAATTCTTTTTATCATCCTGCCAGCGGCGCATAATGGTAGATTTGAACTCACGTCCCTGCCATACCAAAGTTAGCTTTGAATCGGCGCTGAAATCTTGCACCCGGTTGCCGCCTGCCTGGGCTTCCATGTCAATTACCGGTGGCCCGTCGTTGAATTCGAACACGATTTGTGCATAGAAGGTATCTGAGCGCAAATCGTTCACAACAATCTTGGAGATGTTTGTCCCGGAAAGCGATTCCAGGGCGAACAGGGTATTTTTAAGCAAATCGTGGGTCATGGGCCTGGATACGTCCACATTTTGAAGCTTCATTGATATAGCGTCAGCTTCTGCCGGCCCTATCCAGATGGGCAGATAGCGGTCAGTTTGTCGTTCCTTAAGGATTACCACGTGCTGGTAGTTCATCAGGCTGACCCGTATGCTATCGATCTGCATTTCTTTCATGGGAATCCTCCTGAGCAGTACGGCTCATCTGGATTGTAGCCTAAGAGTTAGGGGGTGTCAATTTGGAGCCCAATATATACGTTCATCTGAGAGAGATATTACGTACTTTTGCTGAGCGCTCTCGTAAAATGAGCATTCCGGGGGTGAAAGAACTTTGTCAGGCGCATTGATTATAGTGTGCAAAAACGGGGAAATGAGGATACATTGAAAGCACTAATTCAGTCAATGGAGCGCTCTTTAGTTGCAGTGATCTGCATAATGTCAATAATCAACTGACATTATTTGCTTGTATCATTAATATCAGCAGGTGTTACGAGCATGATGGGAAGTCCATTGACGGGGTGTGGATATACGTGGACATTGATACCGAAGGTCTCCTTGATAGAAGGTGTCGCTATTACGTCCTCGGGTTTACCCTGTTTATAGATGCTGCCTTCCTTAAGCATAATGATCTGGTTGCAGTACTGGGATGCCAGGTTAAGGTCATGAAGTGCAGCAACGACCGTCATGTTCTCGTCCCTGCAGAGCTTAATTAGAAAATTAAGAACTTCGGCCTGGTAATTAATGTCCAGGTTGGACGTAGGTTCATCCAGAAGTAAGATAGTGGCTTCCTGCGCCAGCGCTCGTGCGATAAGTACTCTTTGCCTTTCTCCGCCGGAAAGCTCATTGATGCGTTTATTTGCCAGGTAAGCAGTATGTGTTGCTTCCATAGCTTTTATTGCTATGCCAATGTCCCGGCTGCTTTCAAATCTTAAAAGGCCCAGGTGTGGTGTGCGTCCCATAAGCACGATGTCCATCACTGTAAAAAGGTCTGGCAGCACCGCATATTGTGGGACAAAGGCAATTTTTTGGGCTATGAATGAAAGACTGTGATTACCAATTTTCTCACCATCCAGCATTATGCAACCTGTATGAGCTCGAAGTAGATTGGCCATGCCTTTAAGCAGAGTGCTTTTACCCGAGCCGTTGGGCCCAATAATCCCGAGGAATTCTCCGGGCGTAGTCTCAAAATTAATCGCAGACAGGACAGCTTTATTCCCGTATTTGAAACCTGCATTGGAAAGTACTAATTTTGACATTAGAAAATTGCCTGTTTTCTTTTTCTGAGCACATATAGGAAGAATGGTGCTCCGATTAAAGCTGTAATAACGCCGACTGGGATTTCTGTTGGGGATAATAATGTCCTGGAAGCAGTGTCGGCAAGAATTAAAAAGCCGGCTCCGGTCAACATGGACATTGGCAGAAGCAGCCTGTGGTCAGGGCCAAATATTATGCGGATTGCATGTGGCACGATTATACCAACGAATCCGATTGTACCGCAGAAACATACGGCGGCTGCAGTTGAAATCGTGGCTGCCAGTAAGATCACCAGCTTAACCCTTTCAACGTTAATTCCCAATTGCTGGGCCTGCTCTTCATCAAGCTGCATTATATTCAGCGGCCTGGCAAAGACCATGATGACAATGATTCCCCCCACTATATAGGGAGCAATTATTGCTACGCTCCCCCAGTCAGCCATTGAGAAAGTGCCTAAGAGCCAGAAAAGAATATTGTGGACTTTATTCCCGGATACAGTGATAAGGTAGGAGGTTATAGAAGACAAAAACGCGCCTACTGCTACGCCGCCCAGAATCAGTGTTGTTATCGGTACTACCTTACCGGTACGGGCTATGAAAAACACGGTCATTACACACAGGATGGCTCCGATGAAAGCCAGCAATGGTATATAAATATATGGGATCGCGACCGGAATTAAAAACCCGATTACAGCGCCCAATGCAGCGCCCTGTGAAACACCGGTGAGATAGGGATCAGCCAGGGGGTTATGAAACATCCCCTGGTAGGCTGCGCCTGCAACGGCCAGGGCTGCACCAACAAGTCCTGCCATTAGTATACGTGGAAGGCGGATATCAAAAAGAATTGTATACATACTTAACGGATATATATTATCGGAGTTTAGAGTAAATAATTTAGAGAGATATATATTGAATACATCTGAAACAGGGATATCAGTGCTGCCGATAGCGCTCGACCATGCCATTATCACGATAAGGACAAATACCGCAATGCCGATTGCAATTGCAGCCTTGATCCAACGCCGCCGGTACATTGTATACTTGCTTGTTAAATTATCTACGTTATCTGCCACTATCGTGCCTATTCATTATATGATTCATGCTCTTATGATTAGTACAAGAATGGTAATCACCCCAATAGAACCAAGTGCAATAATACACCAGACCCAGAGAGGAGCATCATTTCCCGGTGATGGCGCTGAAAAAATAGCGGGAGCAGGTCCCGTATTGAAACTAAACGTGGCGCTCCAATCGCTGACGGGCAGTCCGTCACTATCGATTACGCGGACGCTCCAGAAGTAGGCTGAATCTGCTGCCAATGGACTGTCA
>JAPLHL010000435.1 GCA_026389655.1 Chloroflexota bacterium | reverse complement strand
GTTATCCGGCCCCCCTGCTTTATTGGCTTCTGCAGTAAGGTCGGCGCATGCCTGGCCGGGGTCGGGGGTTTTATTGACTGTCTGTTCCAGCACGGCCGGGTCCAGCACACCGTGGAGGCCGTCGGAGCACAATAAAATAATGTCACCCGAATACAACTTAACATGGACCAGATCCGGTATTGTGTCAGGTGCATAGCCAAGCACCCGGGTTATCTCATTCCTGCGCGGGTGGGACCGGGCTTGTTCAGATGTGATTAGCCCGGCTTCTATCAGTTGCTGAACCAGTGAGTGGTCTCTGGTTACTTGCAGCATCTCTCTGCTGTTAATGATGTAGCACCTGGAGTCGCCGATGTGGGCCACATACATGTCCGGGCCGATTACAAGGGCGGCGGTGAGTGTCGTACCCATGCCCTGCAGCGATCTTTCTTTGGCAGCGGACGCTACGGTGTTATTGGCTTTAACAAAGGCGTTTTCAAGAATGGTCAGGGGTGAAGTATCCGGTTTGGCCAGCAGAGAGGATACGCACTCAGCCTGGAAGGTGCGGGCTGCAAGGTCGCTTGCAATCTCGCCCGCATTATGGCCGCCCATTCCATCTGCAACAGCGAAAAGGCCGGCTGTGATAACTCCCTGATACGACTTCAGCTCGAAGGTGATGCTGAGTATACTGTCTTCGTTGAGCTTGCGCACCAGCCCGGTGTCCCAGCTATATCCTACTTCCATACCTTTAAAGTTACGCATATTCACGTTATAAAAATCAAGTCAGTTTAAAGGTCAGTGTCAGCTCAGACTGACGGGCCAACTCGATGCGGTCACCGTCTTTCAGAGGCTGCCTGCCCTTGTGATGGATATCGACGTCATTGAGTTTCGTATGGTTGGTGCTGCCGGTGCCGTCGCGGCCGAAATCTTGAACGTAGAATGTACTGTTATCGCAGGTTATCAGGATATGCTGCCTGGAGATACTCATCAATATGTCCTGCGGCAGTGTCGGGTCGAAGCTGCTGCGCTCAATGAAGGTGGGCGCTCCGGTGAGCAGGACCTCAGGGCGGCCTGGAATTATCACCCTGGCTTTAGACGCGAGTTGCGTCTCGACCGGCTCAAGCGGCTTAGCACCGTTACCAGAGGGTTTTTCCCCGGTCTCCGCAAAATAGTTGCCGCAACTATAGCAGAAGAAGCTGCCTGCGATGTTCAGGTGCTGGCAGGCAGAGCAGATAGTTCCGGTGGCCGGTGCGCTGGGCATATACGGCGGCAATGGAAGCCCGCACAGGCTGCAGAACTTTGAGCCCTGGGCATTCGCTTGTTCACATGACAGACACTGCATTTTACGATAAATCCTAACTCATATCTCTATTCACGCGGGATGAGAGAAAGGCGCAACCTTTCCCGGTAACAATCCCCCCGCTCCCTTGAGGAAGAGGATAGGGGTGAGGGTGATAAATCCATATACATATTATCCTTTAGAATATTAATCAATTATTAATCCCGTTGCTTGACAGCTTACTGACGAATACCTAATATAAATCTGACAAAGAGTTCATAATTTATATGTCAATTATATTATACTTTAATGTGGAAGGATTGCCTTGGCTTTTATTATCGTAAAAAAGAGTGATGCCGAAGATGAGGGCAAGGTTTTTCCTTTAAATAAAGCCAGCACTTTCATCGGCCGCCGCACTCTGCAATATACACCTGATATTGAACTGAGCAGTGAAGTTGTTTCCAGGCGGCATGTGGAGATCCTTCAGCGTGATACCAAGTTCTTGTTGAGGGACCTTGGAAGTACCAATGGTACGATGCTTGATGATGACAGGATTCTGCCGGGCAAGCTGTATGACCTCAAGCATAATAGCAAGATCGGTCTGGGCGTAGAAGGTGACATAGCGCTTATTGTCTTGCAGTTCAAAGAGACGGAAGGCACTAACATCATTGACCGTAAGAAAGCTACCCCACGGGTAAAAATAACCTGGCTCAAGATCGACGAGGCGAAGAAAGATGCCTGGGTGGATGGCAAACAGGCGAAGCTGTCCAAAAAGGAATATGACCTTCTGCAATACCTTTACAGGTATGCAGGAAATATCTGCTCACGCGATGAAATAATCAAATCGGTCTGGCCGGAAAGCAAAGATCCCGGCGCCATCTCGGATGCCACAATCGACCAACTTGTTCACCGCCTGCGTGAAAAAGTGGAACCCGAACCATCACAGCCAGTGAGGATCGTAAGCAAAAAGGCATTCGGGTATATGCTGGTGTAACTATTAATTAGCCTGCCTTTAAATATACATTCACCCATCTGGATACAGGCAATACAGTCCATTGAAAACGATCTTTTTAGGAACCTCCATCTAAACTATTTTTGAAAAATATCGTTTTTCATTGTAGCCCTGTAATAACAGGGTAAAAATAGCAGGAGGTTCCAATTTGTCCAAGCAGAAGTCATTTTTTGGTCTGGTGGCTGCAGCGATCCTCTGCATGGCCGTGCTAATTATGCCGGTCACGACTAATGCAGACTCGTCGGGTGGCCTGACACTGACTGCAACCCCTTCCGTTACTACGGTATCCCTGGGCGAAACCATCTCGTATAATTACGTGATCACCAGCACATGCAATACTACTATCAGCTCGCTGGTACTCACTGATGATAAATTTGGTACCATCAGTCTACCGGCGACAAGCCTTGCACCCGGAGAAAATGTCAGCGTCAGCCTGGCCTATACCGTGGCAACAGCTGATTTTCCCGGCCCAATTGCCACTACGTCCAGTGTCACCGGCATAACGGCAGACAATGAAACCCGCAGCGCAAGCATGGCAACTTCAATTACACTAAACCCACTGACATCATCGCTGCAGATCAGCATGTCAGCCAATGTATCATCAGCTAATACTGGAGATAACATAACCTACACGTACACCATCACCAACAACGGGCAGGCAGGTCTGAGCGCACTTGTCCTGACCGATTCCAGGCTGGGCGCTGTTACGCTGAGCTCTACTTCCCTGGCTGCTGGTGCCTCATTGACAGCCACTAAAACCTACACTTTGCTGTCCTCCGACCAGCCAGGCCCTCTCTCTTCGAGCTCAACAGCAACTGCTACTTCTTCTACAGGCGCTGCAGTTACAGCCACTAGCGCAACTGTTTCGGTTACACTGAATTCACGGGCATCTTCGATCAAAGTGACAATGTCCGCCGATAAGCGAATGGCCTCAGAGAATGAGAGTATCAGCTATACCTATACCATAGTTAATATCGGTCAGGTTAAATTGAGCAAGATTGTCCTGACGGATACCAGGCTGGGAACGATTGTGTTGACATCCGATAACCTGAGTCCGCAGGCCAAGTTGACCGCATCGGGAAAATACAAGGTTCTGGCCTCTGATTTCCCTGGTCCGTTGGTAAGCAGCGCAACTGTTAAAGCTGAAAACCCATCGGGGCAGCAGGTATCTGATACCAGCAAGCCCGTATCTGTGATGCTCAAGGCGAGCGACGATGACGACGAAATTGACGATAACCATGACGATGACGGCCACAATGGCGGCCACGATGACAATTTGCACTTGACAAAAGGTGAGATACTCAGGTTAAGAGGGGTACCTGGTAAGGGAATAGACCATGCGCCTGGTCTGCAGAAACTATTTAACATGCATAAAGGCCAGGGTAAAGGGGACAATAAAGATCAGGGTCACCAGAATAATGAAAAAGGAAAGGATAAATAAGAGATGAAAGCTTTTTGCATGAAATGCCGCAAGGAGATTGAGATCAAGGACCCGCAGGCCATAAGGATGAAAAACGGGGCTGCTGCCACACGGGGATCATGTTCTTCGTGTGGTGGGAAGGTGTTCAGGGTAGGTAAACAACAGTAACCCGTCACCTGTTAGCGTAAAGAGGGGCATCAACAATGATGCCCCTCTTTTTATTTTATATTTTTTATTATATCGCGGACGTGCTTCTGAGCTGTATGGTCCATAAAATGTAGCCGTATGATACTTACGCATGTCGCTATTGACAGGTAAATTAGTAATACCATGCATTTAAGCTGTTTTGGATATGAGCGAAGTATTTGAAAACAAATGCGGGGAAGGAGAAGGACATCACGTGGTAGATATCAATAAATTAAGATCGTTTTTTCGACTGAGGAGACTGACGGATCTTAAAGTAGGTACCAAGCTGGTCGGTGGATTCGCCATTACGATCATCATATTATTAATAGTAGCCGTTGTCGGTTACTTTAATATGAAGTCGATCAATGACAATATGAATGTAATGTACAATGACAGGCTGGTCCCCGTTCAACTTTGTGGTAACCTGAGTACCTATATATACCAGGTGCGCGCTGACACGTACAGATTCGTTGCTGTTCCCGCAGAAAGGCAAAAAAGTGAATCTGATATTAATGTTAGTGATAAGGCCGGCAAAATTGACAAGATCATTGCTGCATTACATGCCACAAATATGACTGATGCAGAAAAGAAACAGCTGGCAGATCTGGACAAAGCATGGCTTGAATTTAACAATTTATCCTGTGAAGTATTTACGCAGATAAAGATTGGAAACGATGAGATGGCATTGAGTAATCTAGCGGATGCAGCCACGTCCTGTTCTGCAATGGATAAGGCCACTGCAGGGCTAAGCGAGGAATTCAGGAAAAACGCCGAGGCCATGTATAACCAGGGCAAGGCAAATTTCCAAAGCAATGTTATTATGACGGCGGCCCTTTCCTTTGTAGCAGTTGTCCTTTCGATATTACTGGCGATTATATTGACCCGCAGCATTACCGGTCCTTTATCCAGGGGCGTTGGCATGATGAGGGAACTTGCCCTCGGACATCTTGGCAAAAGGCTTAAAATGAAGCAGGGGGATGAGATTGGGGTGCTGGCAGAATCTATGGATAAATTTGCCGATGACTTGCAGTATAACGTGGTGGGTACCATGAAGAAGATCTCCGCAGGAGATCTTACAGTGGACGTAACACTTAAGGATGAGGCGGATGAAATAGGCCCGGCGCTTAAAAACACCATTGATTCTCTACGCGGGCTAACGGAAAACATGAATAAGGTTTACCGGGAGCAGAAAGCCGGTGATATTGAGTATTATCTGGATACAAGCGGTTTGCAGGGTGTCTTTAAGGATGTGGCTGAGGGTTACAATGCGGCGATCAAAATGCACGTAGACAATACACTGAAAATACTTGGTATATTGAACTCGTATGCTGAAGGCGATTTTACTGCGGTTCTTGAGAAATTGCCGGGTAAACAGGTGATTGCCAACGAGAAGATGGATTTACTGCGTAATAACCTGATTTCTCTTATTGTTGAAACCGAGATGCTGACTGCCGGGGCGGCAGAGGGCAAATTGGACGTCCGTGGTGATATATCCAGGTACAAGGGTGATTATCTGAGGATATTGCAGGGTATAAATAACACTCTCGATAATATTGTTGAACCTCTTAACGAATCACTGGAAGTACTTGCCAAAGAGGCCGAAAATGACCTCACAAAACATGTTACCGGTGAATATCATGGGGATCTCAACAAACTTAAAAATGCGATCAATGCCTCGACAGATACGAGGATCAACGTAGTACTTAAACTGAGGCAAGTGACGAATAATCTTATAGGTTCCAGTGATCAGCTTTCAAGGGCAACCGAACAGGCCAGCCAGGCGACCCAGCAGATAGCAGCTTCCAGTCAACAGGTAGCCAAAGGCGCAGCCGACCAGGCCGGTGCGCTGCAAGATACTATGAAAGCCATCGGGCAGCTTGCAAGCGCTATCGATCAGATAGCAAAGGGCGCACAGGAACAGGCCCAGATAATAGAGAAGAATGTGCAGGTAGTAACCAAGGTATCCTCTGCCATTGCGCAGGTTTCTGCCAATGCGCAGAATGCATCTGCCGGGGCCAGGGTTGCCGCTGAGTCAGCGCAGAAAGGCGCAAAAATTTCACGAGAGACAGTTAAAGGCATGGAGAGCATCAAGAAGACGATGGATGCAGTGTCGGCCAGGATAAATGGACTGGGAGACCGTTCTAAAGAGATAGGCAAGATCGTAGCAGCGATAGACGATATCGCTGACCAGACGAACCTGTTGGCCCTTAATGCAGCGATAGAAGCAGCAAGAGCCGGAGAGCAGGGCCGTGGTTTTGCCGTGGTGGCGGATGAGGTGAGGAAACTGGCTGAGAGGTCGTCGAAAGCAACCGAGGAGATTGCCGACCTTATCAACGGGATACAGAGTGGGGTTGCGGAGACCGTAACCGCTATGCAAAAGGGTACTAAAGAGGTTGACGGAGGTTTTGATTTAGTCAATAAGGCAGGCGAATCGCTGGATGAGATACTTGCCCGTTCGAAGGAAGTGGGGATACAGGTAGAGCAGATCTCCAGCGCAGCGCAGCAGTTGACCGACATGAGCATAGAGATGGTGAAGCTGAGTGATAATATCAACGCCATCGTCGAGGAGAACACAGCGTCAACCCAGCAGATGGCAGCTACCGCCAAACAGGTATCATTGTCCGTAGAGAATGTAGCCGGGGTTGCGGAGGAAAACAGCGCTGCCACGGAACAGGTTTCGGCTGCCGCTGAAGAGATCAGCGCCCAGATGCAGCAAGTCGTGGATTCCGGTGCTGTCCTTAACGCCATGTCCGATGATTTTAAACAACTGGTCGACGGGTACAAATTGAATGGCAATGGGCATGGCAAGGATCCCAAACCCGCTGTTGAGGCATCATCACTGGCGGCGGCTACAGCTGCCGACGAAGTAAGCGGTAATTGATTAGCAAAGAGGGGGTCTTTTATAAGGCGCCCTCCTTGTTTAAATAGCGGAATTCTAAATCCGGGCCCAGAGCCACCGGCGTTGAAGCGCTCCCTGCAATGGCATGCGCTGCGACGCCGGTACCGGCGTTTTGCTAAACTAATAAACTATGCGCATAGGCATCCTTTCCGATACGCACGACAAGGTCTCCCCAGCGCAGATGGAAGCCATTAAGAAAGCCTTCAGCGGGGTCGATATGATCTTTCATTGCGGCGATATCTATTCCACGTACCTGCTCGACCAGCTCGAGGAAATCGCGCCGCTAAAGGCTGCCCTGGGCAACGGTGATTTCATTCAGCGCAACGAGCGTGTAAGTTTAACTCATGACCTTGTCCTGGAAGGCTATTCCATTCATCTTACCCATTACTTCCCTTTCGATGAAATGGAGCATCTTCTTTCTGAACTGAAAAGGCCCCAGGACAACTTCTCACCGGAATTTGACGCTATGCTAACCCAGCAACTGCGCCTGATCCAGGACCCTCCCGATATTATTATATTCGGCCATACTCACCGGGCCCTGGTTTACCGGAACGATGATGTTGTCATTATTAATCCGGGCAGCCCGACTGTGCCTTTACAGCGCAACTGGCGGGGTTCGGTGGTACTGTTAACACTGGAGCCGGGTAAAATCTCCCCCAGCATCATAAGAATTTAAGGCGGGGACACCTAAAAGGATCCCCCTCTTTATTTCAGGATTATTTAGATCCCTGCCTCTATGCAGTACTCTCTTAACGTATTAAGCGAGGCGAAGAATTCTTTCATCATGGTGCCGACCGGGTACATGCCGCTTCTGGTGACTGAGATCAGGCCGTCTTTCTCCTTTATTATTCCCATAGTCTTGAAGAAAAGTAACTCGGCCCAGAGCCTTGAATGGATACCGGCATTGAAGCGGTTCTGGAACTGTTTCGTATTAAGACCCATACTGAAAAATTTGGTGAGCATATAGTAGCGGCAATGTTCGGTATCAGATAACCGGCGCATGCGCACGATGGGCAGCCTGCTATCTTCGATCAATTTATGATATCCCTCGAGTGAGAAAGAATTGACCAGGAAATCTCCTCCCAGGAATCCCACCGATCCGGCCCCGATGCCTATATAGTCGTCATAGTCGATAATGTATTCGTCTATCATGAGGTCGCCGCGTGAAAAGCACCAGGCCGTGGAGGCTTTGTAACCGTGATCCAACAGCTCGTTCAGTATGACGTCGTAAAACTGCTTTTCTCTCGAAGTATCCACCTTCCTGAACTTCTTCGTAAGTGCGTCCATCTTGTGTGGAGAGGGCATGAGGGGGTAGAAGGTGGCCTGGTCGGTGCCCAGCTCTTTGAATATCCTGACATCCGATTTGAACTGCTCCAGTGTCTGTGAGGGAAAGTTGAACATGAGGTCGACATTGACCGTATCGAATTTACCCTGCACTGATTTAAGCTTCTCTATGGAGTCTTCGCCCTTGAAGAGGGTCCTTCCCATGTCCTTGAGAAGGCCGTTGTCAAAACTTTGTACCCCCACCGAAAGGCGGTTGATCCCAAGTTTTCTTAGCTGTTCGACGGTTTCCGGCGTAAGCTCCCGGGGAGTAGTTTCGAGCGAGATGCGCTTAACTTCGAACTTCGACCGTAGATAGGCGATGAAATCACCGAGTTCGTCCATGAGCACCGTTGGCGTGCCGCCGCCGAAATAGAAGTCGTTGAATTTGAAACCCATTCCGATATACATATCCAGCTCTTTGCGCAGGTCTTTGAAATACATCCTGGCCTGATCTTCTTTGAACAGATAGCGGTTGAAGCAGCAGAACGGACAGAGCGTCCGGCAGAAGGGAATATGAATATAGAGGGAGACCCGGTCGCCACGAGTTTTGCCCCGGGAAGAGATGCTTGATAAATCGGGAGTCCCGGTGAATCTGAGGAATTTTTGGCCCTCGTAGCGGACGACTGAGCCGACGAACTGGTTTAGCATGGCAGGTAATTATACCGCATCTGGATATTATGTTGGCCTTACTAGGGCAAATAAGCTACAAATTCTACAGGGATTATCCTTTGCGTTGTCTATCCCTGCTGATTTGAGGTACAATCGGCCTGTTTTCAGGAAAAAATGGGCATCGCAGCAGAGGGCAAATATGAACCGGAGGCAGCTTATGCAGCTATTGGAGCAGCGGCATAGTTAATCAAGGATATGGATGTAACAACTTTGGCCGAGGCTACAGAGACGACGAAGGCTGATATCGATATGGTGTTTGAAATAGCTACCACAGGCGACAGTTGTTAACTTATAAAACGATGACATGGAAGACAGTTATCAGCAGGTGACATGTTATCAAAAAGCGGCATGTTTATTTTCGAAAGTAGTATATTAATGAAGGAGAAATTATGTCAGTAGACGATATGCGCAAAAAATATCCCGGTGTGGCAGAGAACTACTTGCAGATGTTAAGCGGCTTTCAGGAATTTGTTAACAAGGAGATAATGCCACGCCGTCGTGACCTTGATGGCGGCCCATATCATAGAGATGCGGAGCTGGCGGAAAGGACCTTCAATGAGCTCACGCAGAAGTTGATAGATATAGATGGAGTGAGAGGTCAATTCCCGGTTGAGGTTGGAGGCGCTGGATTGGGCGGATTTGAGTTTTGGGTCCCAGCTGAAGAGGAGTTATCGCGTGGCGACTGCGGTCTGACTTTACATATGACTCTGGCTAGCTGGGCTATGATGGCTGCTTTATTGGGTGGT
>JAPLHL010000360.1 GCA_026389655.1 Chloroflexota bacterium | reverse complement strand
TGGCTACTGTCTCAGTTATTATATCCTGAATTGATTTGCTCGGATCTTTAATGAATGGTTGCAGCAAAAGACATGCTGCCTGTTTTTCTACTTCAATGTCCTGTGGTATTTCATCGGCAGAAATATATTGTGGGCTCATGGCAGAGATCTGAAGAGCGATGTTGTGGGCCAACTCTTTAAAATCGGGTGTGCGTGCTACAAAATCAGTCTCACAATTCACTTCAACCATTACTCCGAGATGGTTGCCGGTATGCACGTAACACTCTATGACGCCCTGCTCTGCGACACGCTCGGATTTTTTCTTGGCAATTGCTAATCCTCGCTCGGCGATGATGCCGCAGGCTTTTTCAAAATCTCCCCCGGCAGTCGTTAAGGCTTTCTTGCAATCCATTACTCCAGCGCCTGTTTTCTGGCGGAGTTCTTTTACTTTATCAGCTGAGATATCCAATTAAGTCCTCCTTTAGTGTCAAGAGAGATCCTCTGGCAGGGGTATGATGAGTCTTTGGTGAAGCCAATTTAAGTAGTTACGGTTTCTGTAGCTTCTGACTCTTCGGTTTCTTTTGTATCGCCCGCTTCTGCCAGCATTTTACCTTCAAGGACAGCATCTGCAATACGCGAACAGATTACCTTGATTGCTTTAATGGCATCATCGTTGGAAGGTACTATGTAATCGATGCCGTCGGGATCGCAGTTCGTATCAACGGTCGCTACTAACTTTACACCAACTTTCTTTGCTTCATTAAGAGCGATCTTTTCCTTTGTCGGATCAATAATAAAAATGGCGCCCGGTAAGGATGTCATCTCTTTAAATCCACCCATAAGCTTATTGAGCTTCGCCATTTCCTTTTCAACTTTCAGTTTATCTTTCTTTGAAAGATAATCAAGCTCGCCACGTGATTTTTTATCTTCTAATCTGACCAGGTAATCTATCCTGCCCTGGATAGTGTTAAAATTCGTCAGCATCCCGCCTAACCAACGTTGATTTACGTAGTACATCCCACACCTTTTAGCTTCTTCTTCTACGATGTCCTGCGCCTGTTTTTTAGTGCCGACGAATAAAATAGTCTGTCCGTTGCTGACCAGATCTCTAACATAAGCACATGCTTTATTTAATAATGTGACTGTCTGTTCAAGGTCGATAATATGTATTCCGTTTCTTTGGGTGAAGATATAACTCTTCATTTTAGGATGCCAGTGTCCCGTCTGGTGGCCAAAGTGGGCACCTGCCTCTAATAGTTGCTTAACTGTAACTGTATCAGCCAAAATTTGTTAACCTCCTGGAACAAGAGAAATGTCCTTATTCAAAACCGCAAAAAAGTATAACATAATCTCAGTATCCGGGCAATTTGATTGCATTATGGAAAAATAAAGAATCCTCCCTATTTAATAGGGAGGATTCTTCGTGTCATTTGAATTATTAATTATCTATTTCATGCCGATTTGCTGTGCTACCAATTCCCTGTGGTAGTCTGTGCTGCCGTATACGGTATCGGCTGCCTTGGCCCTGCGATAATATAGGGGGACGTCATGGTCCGAGCTTGTGCCAATGCCGCCGTGTAGTTTTACACCAAGAGATGTAACCATCTTATAGGCTTCGTTAATATATGCTTTGGTCATGGATGCTTCTTTTGCGCTGGGCATGCCTTCTGATTCCAGCCATGCGGATTCATAAAGAAGATATTTGCTCGTACCCAGGTTTATCCACATATCAGACATCTTGTGTTGGAGAGCCTGGAAGGCGCCGATAGGCCTGTCATACTGAACGCGCTCTTTCGAGTAGGCAACTGTCATATCAACTACAGCCTGCAGACCGCCAAGTGACTCGGCAGACTTAAGTATGGAACCTTTGCGGATTAGCATCTGGACAATTGCCCAACCTTTGTCTACTTTGCCCAGTACATTTTTCGCAGGAACGGCCACATCTTTGAAGGTAACTTCGCAAAGATGGTCAAGGGCGATTGTCGGTATAACTTCTGTTTTGATCCCTGCGGATTTAGCATCGACGAGGAATAGCGTAATACCATCATCACCGGTACCGTCTTTTGTCCGGGCCACAACGATCATAGTATTTGCTACATGAGCGGAGTCAACAAACACCTTTGTGCCGTTCAAGTGATAGTCATTACCCTTATGTGCTGCTTTCAGTGTAATTCCACTTGCGTCAAAAAGTCCGTTTTCCTCGAGCCATGCAAGGGTTAAAATGCAATTGCCGTTGGATATCTTGGGCAAAAGATCTTTTTTCTGCTCATCGGAGCCTTCAGCGACTATTGCGAATGTATTTACAATAGTGCTGATGTACGGGCCGGGAAGGATATTTTTTCCGACTTCCTCGATATGCATAGTGAGGTCTTCAAAGGAGTAGCCCATTCCTTCATAATCTTCGGGAATGTTAAAGCCTAACCATCCTAATTCGGCCATTTTCTGCCAGAGAGCCGGGTCATAGCCCTTGGCGTCCTTTTCTAATTCCCTGACTTTTGCTTTGGGACATTCTTTAGCAAGAAAATCCTTTGCTGACTTTTTCAATATTTCCTGTTGCTCTGTAAATCTGAGATCCATATTTCCTCCTTACGAATTATATGTTCTTTATTATTTCATCCTGGGCAGGCCAAGGCCGTACCATGCGATGATGTTACGCTGAATTTCATTGGTTCCCATGGATACTATAGGCACAAAGCAAGCTTGATAGTTATACTCGGCAATACCACCCAACTTCGCAAATTTGGACTGTTTAACCTGTCCGTACGGTCCCAGGATGTCGGTGGATAACTGTCCGAACTTCTCGAGGAGCTCACTGGCGAATATTTTTACAGCCGCAGCATCCATTAGTCCCATTTCATTCCTGTTCTGCTGGTCAGCCACGCGATAA
>JAPLHL010000172.1 GCA_026389655.1 Chloroflexota bacterium | reverse complement strand
ATTGAAAAATTTCTCGATCCTTGTTAACGTACTCATGGGCCATCCTTTCAATAATGTTTACAAAACGGTTAAACATAAACATTATAGAAGCATTTTCAGGATGGCCTACATATTATCTCCCACTTGGGCTTTCAAGATATTTTCCAGATTATCAACCGCCCGACGCAGTTTGAGCGATTGGCTTTGTTCGGCAAATCGGCGAAGCATCGCTGCGTCCATTTTTTCGATATTCTGAAGTCGCAGTTCTTCCAGAAATGCCGGCGTTTCTCCCTCCGGCGTCAGGTAAATCAAATCCAGCAGCGCCTTTTCCGGCCGGGCGATAAACGCCGTCTGACCCGACGAAAGAGTAACCTGATGATATCCCCAAAACAGATTTTCCCGGATGTGCCGAAAGACAAATCTGCCTACGGGAGTTTGAACGGTTTGCGGCCTGCCTGTAATCACATTGGTTACCACAGGCACGTATTCCGGAATCAAACCATACCAAGCCAGGGCGGATTGAAGACTCACATACGAGGTGGATTTCAGGCTGTTAGCTATACAGAAAGGTTCCGGCTTGATTTTGCAATATGGCTCCGACAGGCAGTAAAGTCCTCTGTGCAGCCGGATTACCCGACCGTCCTTGACCCAGCGGTTCAGTTGTAGCCGCACCTGGGCCAGATTTTGCCCCGCAGCCAGAAAACGGGTTGTAAAACAGGGCAATGTAGAAGTCTTTTTTACCAATTCTTCAAAATTCATAGCAGTAATATATCATAAATGATAAATAATTGCAATATATTTAATATAATCGGACAAAATTCAACCTTAATTTAGCATTAAAACACAGTTTTTCAAATTTTTTGTTGAAAATGGCGAACAATTCGTTACTATATGATAATATAGTCATATATTCAACAGGAGATGTTATGGAAAAATTCACGATTTATGAGAGACAGGCGGAGGTGGCCAAGGCGATTGCGCATCCGCTGCGGATGGCGATTTTGGATTATCTCAAGGCCGGGCCGCAGTGCGTCTGCGACATCGCAGAGGCTGTCAACTCGGAACGCTCCAATGTCTCCAGGCATCTCTCTATTATGGTTTCCGCCGGGGTGCTGGAATCGCACAAACAGGGCTTGCAGGTGATTTATAAAATTCGCACGCCCTGTGTGCTGAAGTGTGTGGCTTGTCTAACCGAATGCCTGAAGGAAAACGCGAAAGAGGAACAGAAGATATTGAAGATGATGTAGAAAATTCACAGTTCTTAATAAGAGAAACCACAGATTTCACAGATTACACAGATAAAAAAAAAGTGAATAATAAATAGTATGAATAACAAGCTGAAAAAGTTTTTGCTGATTGCGGCGGCCGGGGCGTGTATATGGTGGGTGGTTTATTCGCACCTGGCATGGTTTGCAAAGTGGCTGACCTATACCGTACTGCATTTTGAGCCAGGCAGACATCTGAGTTTGGCGGTGGAGTTTTTTGTCTTTGAAGTCCCAAAGGTGCTGATGCTGCTTGTGCTGGTGGTCTTTGGCGTGGGCATTATTCGTTCGTTCTTTACGCCTCAGAGAACTCGGCAGATTCTCCAAGGGAAAAGTGAATTTGTCGGCAATATTCTGGCGGCGCTGCTGGGGATTGTGACGCCGTTTTGTTCGTGTTCGGCGGTGCCTTTGTTCATCGGCTTTGTAACCACAGGCATTCCTCTGGGGGTGACGCTGTCATTTTTGATCTCGGCGCCGATGATTAATGAGATCGCATTGGTTCTGCTTTTTGGATTGTTCGGATGGAAAGTTGCCGCGCTGTATGTCAGTACGGGTCTTTTCATTGCCATCACTTCCGGCTGGATACTGGGAAAACTGCATTTGGAAAAACATATTGAAGAATGGGTTTTTCAGACCCCGGTCGGCCAGGGCATTTCCGAAGAAAAACTCACATGGGAAGACCGAATCCGCAGCGGCCGGGATGCCGTGCGGGATATTGCGGGGAAAGTCTGGCCGTATGTTGTTCTGGGAATTGCCGTCGGCGCAGGGATTCACGGCTATGTGCCCGAGAATTTCCTCGCTTCATTTATGGGCAAGGATGTGTGGTGGTCAGTTCCCCTGGCGGTACTGCTGGGAGTTCCGATGTACTCCAATGCGGCCGGGATTATTCCCATCGTACAGGCATTATTAAACAAGGGCGCCGCCCTGGGAACGGTTCTGGCCTTTATGATGGCTGTCATCGGTTTATCGCTGCCGGAAGCCATTATTTTACGAAAGGTACTGAAATGGAAACTTGTCTTCATATTCTTCGGCATTGTGGCCGTGGGAATTATGGCTGTCGGTTATCTGTTTAATGCCGTTATGTAAAGAGCGGATATGAGTCGTCGCCTGAAAATTTTGTTTTTGTGTACGGGTAATTCGTGCCGCAGCCAGATGGCGGAGGGATGGGCTCGCGCGCTGAAGAGTGATTGCGTAGAGCCGTATTCCGCGGGGATCGAGCCGCGGGGACTGGATCCTCGCGCGGTCCGCGTGATGGCCGAAGCGGGAGTCGATATCGCGGGGCAGCGG
>JAPLHL010000282.1 GCA_026389655.1 Chloroflexota bacterium | reverse complement strand
GGCCTTCACCCATGGTAGATGGGGGCACTCCGGCAACGCCGAAAGAGACAAAGCTGGCCAACGGTTTAAGCCCGAGTTTTTTCGCTTTGTCACGGGACATTATCAGCATGCAGGTAGCCCCTGCGTTCATAGGGGAAGAATTGCCGGCAGTAATATTTCCGTCGGGCTTGTAGGCCGGTTTCAGGGCTGACAACGTTTCTAAAGTGGTATCAGGACGCACGCAAGCGTCGTAATCAAAGACCTGTTTAGTGCCATTGGCTAGTGTGACATCAACCGGGTAGATTTCACCCTTGAAATATCCCTCTTTCTGTGCCTTGGCTGCAAGTTGATGGGACCTGAGTGCAAATTTGTCCAGGTCACCTCTTGTATAATTTGTTCTTTGTAGCAGTTTTTCTGCCGTTAAGCCCATGCTGATTGCATTAGCTATATCGAGATACTCATATTGAAGATCAGTTGCCAGTTCCATGGGTGGTGTCGTTGCTTTGAAGTCGCCCATAGGAACATGTCCCATGTGTTCTGTGCCGCATATAAAGATCATCTCGGCGTACCCGCTGGCAATGCTCATTACCGCTGTTCTTACGCCGTTGAAAGATGAACCGCAGGCTGTATCAACCTGCTGGGCAGCAATGCTCAGAGGCAGTTTGCCTAAGAAAATAGGTAACCTGCCTCCATTTGTGTAAGTCTCAAGGAAGGGATTCCCGGTTCCAACTATACATTCGTCAATCTCTTCGGCATTGATCCCTGTCCTCTTGATAATTTCATTCATCAGGTTGCCGGCCAGCTTATCCATACGCCAACCGTTTAGCAAATCCTTGTCGGGATCGCTTGGCTTTGATCTCGAAAAAGGTGACCTCAGAAAGTCTACAATGACGACGTCCCTATTTAGTTTCATATTATCCTCCTATAGATAATGAATTCATTATTACTACGTCTTTTAAATTCAATACATTGACATGAAAAGCTTATTGTCATCCGGTTACCTTGCCGATTGCATAACCAGTTTCTTGGCCTTGAATTCCTCGATTTGCTCTGTACTGTATCCGATCTCAAGCAGAACTTCGGTAGTATGCTGGCCATGCATCGGACATGGACGCTGTATCTTACCCGGCGTCTTTGAGAATTTCGTGGTAACGTCCTGAATTAAAACTTCCCCGTAGTCGGGATCCTGGATGGTTGTGAAAACACCCGTTTCCTTGCAATGGGCATCTTCAAAAAGCTGTCCGGATTTCTGTGCATAGGCGGCCGGCACTCCTGCGAGTATCAATAGGAATGCTTGTATATTTGCCGGAGCGTTCATAAAAGCATCCTGTAAAATGACGGACAGTTGCTTCTCGTGGCGTTTCCTGGCCCCTTCCGTGGCAAAGCGCGTGTCCGTTATCAATTTTTCCAAACCCAATAAACGGCAGACTGTCTGGAAATGCTCTTCGTTTACACAATACAGGTAGAACCATTCCCCGTTCACTCCCTGGTAAAGCCGGTTGGTGGCGCTTATTCCCAATTTATCAGGTTTGCCCGTTTGCCTGCGCTTCATTCCCTTATACTTAATAAAACGGCCGGACTGCACAAACGCCGCCGTCGAAAGCAGTGAAGTTTCGACCATCTGGCCCTGCCCGGTCCTCATTTTATTAAAGAGTGCGCATGCGCAACCGAAGGCTCCTATCAATGGCGTAAACTCATCATTTAAAGATATTTTGTGATAGATCGGGGCGTCTATCCCACCCTGGCCCGCCATCTGGCCGCTCAGAGACTGAAAGATCGGGTCATAACCGGGCCTTTGAGAGTCCGGCCCCTTCGTTCCGAAGGCAGTAGAAGATATGTATATAATATCCGGCCGAATTTGTTTAACGGTCTCGTATTCAATGCCAAGCTTCTTCATGATACCCGGTCGTGAATTCTCCACCAAAACCTGACAACTGGATATCAGCTTATGGACAATCGGCCTGGCCTCCGGTTTGGTCAGGTCCATGGCTATACCCCGCTTGCCTCGGTTACAGGCAATAAATGACCCATAGGATGGCCTCCAGGTATCACCTTCGGGGGTTTCGACCTTGATTACATCAGCGCCCAGGTCGGCAAGTATGCGGGTGATGTTGGGCCCGGCAAGCATGGTCGTAAAGTCAGCAACCCTGATATTTTCAAATGGCATCATTTCTTTATTCTCCTGCCTATCCTGACTATCCCATCGCGTTTCAGCTGCTTTATTTCGCCGGCGCTATAGCCAAGCCGTTTTAATATCTCTACCGTATGCTGCCCGGGTGATGCTGAAGGCCCTTTAATGCTGCCCGGTGTCAACGATGGCTTCAGCGGCATGCCTACTTGCCTGACCATGCCCTTGCCCGGCTGCCTGACCGTTATAACGAGGCCGTTAGCCTTGACCTGCTCGTATTCCATGTAATCATCAATCGTCTGAATTGGTGCTGCGGGTATTCCGTTGGCTATTAGCAGTTCCAGCCACTCATCGCGGGTCCTGGTCAGAAAGATATCTCTCATCCATGCCAGCACCATGCCAGCCTTGGGGGCAAGCATGGCGAACGTCGCTCCTTCCAGAAGGTCCCCAGCCAGCCAATCTTCCCGCCCTATGAGGATAACGAACATCGTAACAAACTTGAAATTACCCAATCCGAGGAATAAACTCTTGCCGTCGGCACATTTATAGATGTGATAAAAGGGCACGATACCGGTTGGCAGCCAGTTGATACGGTACATGCCGGCAAAATTCAGCGCTTTATCCCGGTTTATGCTCAAGGCGGAATTCAACAGCGTGACCTCGATTTTCTGCCCCTGTCCGGTGCCTTCACGCACACATAAAGCAGCCACTATGGAATAAGCGGCATCGAGGCCAGCAGCAGTGCTGGCCAAAGGTAATAGAACGTATGTTGGCCGTGTTGCAAAGCCCTGCTCGGCATAGATCGTGGACAAAGAGGAGACCAATGGCTCGTAACCAGGTATTCTGGTATAAGGGCCTCTATCGCCAAAGCCCGATATGGAGCAGTAGATAATGCGGGGATTAATGGCCTGGAGTTTTTCATAGGACAGGCCCAGCTTGTCCATCACGCCCGGCCTGAAGTTCTCGATAATGACATCAGCATCCTTAACCAAGTCAAGTGCGATTTTTTGCCCTTCCTGCCTAGTGAGGTCCAGCACTATGTTTTTCTTGCTACGGTTCCAGACCATGAAGCCATCTTCTTTGCGGCAGGGGTCCCCCTGCGGGCGCTCAATTTTTATAACTTCAGCACCCTGTTCCGCCAACATCATGGCAGCCAGTGGCCCGGCGATGTACTGACCGAAATCGAGGACCTTAATTCCTGATAGCATCTCGTTCATTGGCCTCTCCATATATTTATTAAGGGTAACTCGATTCCCTCTATGCGCACTTGTGTTGAGACGGCACTACATGGGACTCTAGGTGAATAAGGGGCTCGAACCTATAATATGTTCTTTCTCTAAATCCTGTATCTCACTTTCCGACATTCCCAGTATTTTGCCCAGTATATATCCGTTGTGTTCACCTAAGAGCGGAGCAGGCTGTGAAATAGTTACAGATACGTCCGAAAGCCTCATGGGAATTGTCGGCACCAGGTAAGGCTGGCGTCCCGCCACGGCCCTCTCAACATACTGAAAAACACCGCGCTCTTTAAGGTGAGGATCATTGAGTAATTCTACGCTGGTAAAGTAGGGGCCTGCGGCCACACCCGCCTTCTGCAATATATTCATCACTTCATTATGGTCGTGCTGGCTGGTCCATTCTTCCACCTGCCCGTCCAATTCCTTTCGGTTTTGCCAGCGTTGCAGGGTATCGGAATATTTCCCCTCCTGTGTCCAGGCTGGCTCCCCGATAGCTTTGCAAAAGCTGGCCCACTCGTCATCGCTTGCCACGGCTATACCGACCCACATTTCGTCCCCCTTGCACCTGTAATAACCGTGAGGCGCCATATACGGATGTTCATTGGCGCGCCTGGTCTGGATATGCTTATTTACAGAGTAATCGGCAATGGCATCACCGATCAGGCTGGTGGAGGCTTCGACCTGCGAAAGGTCAATGTATTGCCCGGTGCCGGTCAACTGACGATAGAGCATGGCAAACATCACGGCAATGACCCCGTTTGTTCCTGCTATGGCATCCGTAAAGCCGGTGCCGCAAATAGTCGGTGATTTGTCCGGATATCCCATTAAGTAAGCAAAACCCGAC
>JAPLHL010000494.1 GCA_026389655.1 Chloroflexota bacterium | reverse complement strand
CTGACTGCCAAGCCTATGCTCATCGTTATCAACATCGGCGAAAAGCAACTGGCTGCCTTTGAACAGAACCTGTCAGATCTAAAATCCAAGTTCTCACGGCCCCAAATAGAATTAATTTCGATGTGCGGCAAACTCGAGATGGAACTTGTGCAGCTTAGCGAACAGGAAGCTGAGGAATTCCGCCGCGATATCGGTCTAAAGGAACCCGCCTTCGATACGGTCATCAAGCATTCTTACGCACTGCTTGGATTAATATCATTCTTTACGGTTGGAGAGGATGAAGTCAAGGCATGGACAATCAGGAATAGCACGCCGGCGGTTAAGGCAGCAGGGAAGATCCATTCCGATATCGAAAAGGGATTTATCCGCGGCGAAGTCATCGGCTATGATGACTTTCTGAAAAGCGGCAACATGGCGGAAGCCCGCAAACACGGCCTCCTCCGTCTGGAAGGGAAGACCTATATCGTACAGGACGGGGACATAATAAATTTCCTATTTAATGTTTAGTAGTCTATCTGCGATAATAGTTATCTGCCGCCTGAATTGCTGACCTATTCACTATAGAAATGCCCAGATGTTATAATTAGCCGATTTTGCTGTAACTATTTTCTTCATAAGGAGTCTCATGAAAAAAAGCATTAAGACAATCGCCTGGTTTGAAGAAATAACCAGAAATGATATCGGGATTGCCGGCGGCAAAGGCGCCAATCTGGGAGAAATGGTCCATGCACACATACCGGTTCCACCCGGGTTTATAGTTACGGCAACGGCCTATTTTGAATTCCTTAAGAAAACGAAGCTTATGACTGACATCCAAAAGCTGCTTAAAAACCTGGATGCCAACGACAGCAAAACACTGCAGGAAGTATCAGCCAAGATCAAAGATACAATCTCCATGGCCGCCATGCCGGACAACATGATTAACGAGATAAAAACTGCTTACAGGAAGCTGGGCGGTGGCCTTGTTGCAGTGCGCTCTTCCGCTACGGCAGAAGACTTGCCAGACGCCTCGTTTGCCGGGCAGCAACGGACTTTTTTAAATATCCAGGGAGAGGACTCGGTTGTAAAAGCGGTACAGGGTTGCTGGGCTTCACTTTTTGAATCCAGGGCTATCTTTTACAGGAACGAGCAAGGATATGATCATTTTCAGGTTGGGATCGCGGTACCGGTGCAGAGAATGATCCAGTCTGAGGCGGCGGGTGTACTCTTTACAGTAGAACCACTGACGAGCGACCGCAGTAAAATCCTGATCGAGGGCATATTCGGCCTGGGGGAAGCAATAGTATCCGGTGATTTGACGCCCGACCAGTACACACTCGATAAAGAAAACCTGACAATCGTCGATAAAAAGATAGTAAAACAGGAGTGGCAGTTAGTACGCAACCTTGAAGCTACTGCCGGTGACCTTGAAACCAATATTAAAGTCCCCATACCGGCAGATAAGCAATCGATACAAAAACTTGCCGATGCAGATATTATAAGCCTGGCTGAAATAGGCAAGGCACTTGAACTGCACTATAAAACACCGCAGGATGTTGAATGGGCCAGGGAGGGAAATAAGATCTACATCGTCCAGACGAGACCCGTCACTACGTTGAACCAGCCCCAGGATACGACTACTGTAGAATCCATTAAAGCAAAGGTTTTGTTAAGCGGAGTGGCCGCAAGCCCCGGGGCCGCCAGTGGTATTGTAAAAATAGTCTCTGATCCCTCTAAAATAGATAAGATTTTGCCCGGTGATATACTCGTTTCCGAAATGACCACACCTGATTTTGTGCCTGCCATGAAACGTGCGGTTGCCATCATTACCGATAGAGGCGGAAGAACAGCCCATGCCGCTATCGTGAGCAGGGAACTTGGAATACCCTGCGTTGTCGGGACAGAGTCCGCTACCAAGCTTCTGAAAGATGGAGATGTGGTCACCGTAGATGGGGCTACGGGCAAAGTATATGAAGGTAAGGTAGCAATTGCCACAAAGAAAAATAAGATTGCAACTTCGCCAGGTAAGCGAATTAAGACTAAAACACGACTTTATGTAAATCTCGCTGAACCCGAGATGGCAGAGAAAATAGCAGCTTGTGATGTGGATGGAGTCGGCTTACTCAGGGCGGAGTTCATAATGGCACAGATGCCCGGTCACCCACGCTATATGCTGCATGAAGGAAAAGCGAACCAGTTTGTTGAGATACTAACCAGGAACCTGACCACTTTCACGAAATCCTTCTATCCCAGGCCGGTCGTCTACCGTACTACTGACTTTAAAACAAATGAGTATAGGAACTTGCCGGGTGGTTATAAGTATGAAGAGGTGGAAGAAAACCCTATGATAGGATACAGGGGTTGTTCACGGTACACCCGCGAAATAGAGGTTTTTAGAATGGAGTTGGACGCCATTAAAAAGGTCTTACAGGCGTATGATAACCTTTATGTTATGATACCTTTCGTTCGTTTTGTTTCCGATATTGAACAGATAAAAAATATACTGGCAGCCGAAGGGTTGTACCAGTTCCCCAAATTCAAATTATGGATGATGGTAGAGGTCCCATCTAATATAATGTTAATTGATAAATTCATTGATGCCGGCATAGATGGCATCTCAATCGGCTCCAATGACCTCACACAATTGATCCTCGGCATTGACAGGGACAATTCCAAACTCGCAACACAGTTTGACGAAAGGAATGAAGCGGTGATGCTCGCCATTGAAAAAGCTGTAACTACTGCGATAAAAAAAGGTATCACATGTTCCATTTGCGGTCAGGCGCCTTCAGTATATCCTGAAATTACCGAAAAACTGGTAAGCTGGGGGATAACGTCAATATCAGTTACGCCCGATATGATCGATGAAACCAGGCAAATCATCGCCTCCGCCGAAGAAAAATTGGCTTCATCGCACTAATTTTGTAATATTACTCTGATCATACATTTTTCATATGGCTGACTTAAATGTTCGGCAGCGGTTGGAGCAGGCTGAAGAGCGGTTATCGCCCTTTGCCGCGCATAGTGCAACTAGCAGGGGCAGAGAAATACCTGAAGTACCCTGTCCTCTCA
>JAPLHL010000150.1 GCA_026389655.1 Chloroflexota bacterium | reverse complement strand
CCTCTAAATATGAAATTAGTCGAAGAAGAAGTATGTATTCGAGCGTGGCCTGAATACCATCTGGGGGCTTGGTTTAACATCGATAGCCCGCAGGAATGTCTTAAGCCCCATTCTTTCGATGAGTTCTGCAACCCTCTCACGTGAGCGTCCATTTTCATCCCACCATTCCCAGATCTTGCGCAGCAGGTCCTTAGCCTCGGTATAAGGTGGCTCCATCCTCATGAATGGGACCAGTACCCATGACAGGTAAGCGCCCTTGACAATCGGGGCCTTGCCACCGATCAGGATGGTTGCTCCGCGGTCGACACCGGGCCTTAGCGCCTTGGGCATTTTGTTAATACAATGCATGCAGCGGACACAGTCGGCAGGCTTCAAGAGCAATTCTGATTTCTTTTCATCCCAGGCAAGCGCTTTAGTAGGGCATTTTTCTGTTACCAGCCCTTTGATATCAAAGCCATTCTTAACATACTTGCGTACCTCCGCCTGATCGATACGAAGCGTATCATGCCATGTCCCGATTATAGTAAAGTCAGCCCTTGCAATAGCGGCCACCCCATCATTGGGACAGCCCGAGATCTTGATCTTGAATTTATAGGGCCAGCGCGGGCGGTGTATTTCATCTTGGAATTCCTGGGTCAAATTATTACAGATATCAAGTGTGTCTATGCAGGAGTATTCACAGCGCGCCGGGCCGACGCAGCAACTGATAGTACATAAGGCCGAGCCTGAACCCCCGAGGTCAAATCCTGCTGCCGTTAACTCATCGAAGCAGGGCTGGAGGCTTTCTGTGTTAGTGCCCAGAAGAATGATGTCCCCGGTAGAGCCGTGAAAGTTGGTCAGGCCGCTGCCGTATTTTTCCCAGATATCACATATTTTTCGCAGGGACTCGGTCGTGTAGAACCATCCGGCAGGCTGGTTAACACGCATAGTATGAAACATTTCAACGGCCGGGAATTTATCAGGTACATCGGTATACCTTCCAATGACACCGGCGCCATACCCCGTTACACCTACAATGCCCCCATGTTTCCAGTGTGTGATCTTTTCTTTGAAAGATAACTCCTGCACGCCGAGTAGATCTTTTGCGGCAGGCTTTCTCTTCGCCATCCGTTTGATCTCTTTGACGTAGCTAGGCCAAGGTCCTTTCTCAAGCTCATCAATTAAAGGGGTATCATTGTCTGCCATATGCAGTACCTCCTGATTATTCTAAAGAGGGAATTTCAAACCAACAGCTATGCTATTATGACATTTCTTGTATAACTTGTAAACATTCATTGGAATTACATGCGAACATCATTAATTGAACGTCAGCAATATATGAGTCGGCAGTGACATTGATCATACACAAATTCCTGGAATTATTTACTTCCTCCCGCCAGTGCATGTTAAACTGAAAAGGCAATGCTCCAATTAGAAATACTTTGCTTCGTCATTGCTCTGGTGACCCTTCAAATTGTGCTGATACTCTATATATGGGGCTTTATATCCAGTGCTGTGTACAATAAGTCTGCCGAAGTGCCCATCCGGTTACCCCCAAATAAACTCGCCCGTTATGCTTTTCCGCTGCTTATTTTATCATGGCTGGCACTTTCGGCTTCGTTGATTATCAGGTCTACCATCACAGGGCATGTACCGTTCACCAACATGTATGAGTTTGCCTCATCTTTTTGTTGGGGCGTTATGTTTGCCGGCATATTGTTTCAATGGCGTATAAAATCAGAGGTTTTCGGAGCAGGTGGATCGGTCATAGCTTTAGCTCTCCTTCTATACGCATTCTTCTTACCTTCGGAGCATATGCCCTTACCTGCTGCATTGAGACAAACCTGGTTACTGCCTTTGCACGTTTCATGTGCCATCATGGCATATGGCATGTTTGCCCTTGGCTTTGCCTCCGCCGTTCTTTATCTGTTACGGCAAAAGTATCCGCTTTCCATTTTCCCATCATCTGATACTTTGGATAGAGCGGGGCATCTTGCAGTTCTCACAGGCTTCCCTCTGATGACACTGGTTATTATCATAGGCGCTATC
>JAPLHL010000250.1 GCA_026389655.1 Chloroflexota bacterium | reverse complement strand
ATTGTTATTTCATTAATAATTATTGCCCTGGGGTTAGTATAAAGCCAGACTATATTCCCGGATTTATGAATAATCCTGAACTCTATGGCAGTCTCGATCTTTCCGCCTGTTGCTGAATTGAGAAATGTTTCTATCACTGCTGCATCTTCCGGGTGCACAAGGCTGATAAACGATTTATTCATCAGTTCTTCCCGTGAATATCCCAATATCTGGCAAATTCTCTTATTAACAAACGTTAATTTGCTATCCAGGTCTATTATTGCAATGCCGGCTCCCCCGGTTTCAACCAGACTGCGGTATTTTGCTTCAGATTCACGCAGTGCTTGCTCTGCATTGCGGCGCCGCGTGATCTCGTCTTCCAGCTGAATTATTTTCTTATCCAGCTTTTTCACTACCCGGTCGGTATAAGCCTGAAACATCCCGAGATCCAACGATATGGACTTACCCTTATCCTTTCCGGATGCGGTTTCCTCAACCAGACCATTAATGCTATTCACAAACTCTTCCGGGTCGGCTGGTTTCCTGATGAACCTGTCCGCTCCCAATCTGAGCGCCAGTTCTTCGTCCAGCTTTTCAACATAGGTGGCAGTGTAGAATATGAAGGGGATGTGTTTGAACATTGCATCGGTCTTACATTTCAGGCAAAGTTGGTAGCCATCCATCACCGGCATCAGGATATCTGAGATAATCAGATCAAACTTGCCTGCAGCTAATTGCTCCAGGGCTTGGGCTCCATTGTTGGCAGACGAAACCTGGTGCCCATGTCCCTTGAGCAACACCTCTAGCAGGTAGCGGTTTTCCGGGTAGTCGTCCACAACAATAATACGCATATAAACACCTTAATAAAAAAGTAGTGTTACATGTATTTTTTTAATTCTGCCAAAAAGGTGTCTGGATTAATTGGTTTTTCGATATAGCCGGTGCAGCCTGCGGCGATTGCCTTTTCCCTATCGCCCACCATGGCATATGATGTGACTGCTATTATAGGAATATTACTGTTAACCTCGGCATCTCTGATTCTCCTGGTTGCCTCAAGTCCATTTATGTCTGGAAGCTGAATATCCATGATAATAAAATCGGGAGTCTCCGTCTTTGCCATATTCACGCCCTGAGTACCTTCTTTCGCCTCTATGACCTGGAAGCCGTTTTTCTCAAGTAAGAATCTCATGAGATAGAGATTAGACTCGTTGTCTTCAACTACAAGTACCTTCTTCATTTTCCTTCTTTCTCACGTATTTAGCTTTTCATAATTAGGCTTCCCTGCAAGGATTATACATGAAATTTTTCCGTGATTCTGTTCAACCCGTATTTTTTCCGGCCGGGGAGGGAGGATTTACTTTATCCTGATATCTGAGCGGTATAGTTAATTTAAATTCACTTCCTCTACCATATGTGCTCTCTGCCGAGATGTTACCTGACATCAGGTCAACAAGCTTTCTGGTCAAATATAAACCAAGGCCTGTTCCCTCATGTCTTTTTGTAAGCAGTGCGTCAACCTGTTGAAATGGTTCGAAAAGCCTGCCCATGTCCTCCTCTTTTATCCCTGTCCCGGTATCGCTCACTCGAATCTCCACATTGCCTTCCGCGGGGATCCCGGCAGCGATTTTAACGCTTCCATTGTCGGTGAACTTGATGGCATTGCTTATAAGGTTCATGAGAACCTGTTTTACACGTCTTTTATCATTATAAATTACTATATTTTCGGGCACTTCCATTTCCAAGTTCAGGCCTTTGTCTCCTGCCATGTGTGAAAACGTCTGAACAACATCTTGCATTACATCATTTAGCTTGAATTCCTCCGGAAATAGTTCCGCTTTTCCCGCCTCAATCTTGGAAATATCCAGAACGTCGCTGATCAGGCTCAGAAGATGGGTGGCGCTGCTTTTAACAATACTGAGCTGCTTACGTTGCTCATCGTTAATCTCACCGGCTATGCCCTGCAGCATGACGCCGGTAAAGCCTATGATTGAGTTCAAGGGTGTTCGCAGTTCGTGGCTCATACTGGCAAGAAATACTGACTTAAGCCTGTCCATTTCCTGCAGGCGAATATTGGATTGACTCAGTTCAATATTTTTCTCCGCCAGTTCAGCCGTTCTCTCTTCAACAAGTTTCTCCAGGTGATCCCTGTAGGTCGCCAATTCTACTTCAGCACGATTGCGTGAGTTGATTTCCGCAGTCAGTGCCTGTGTCCTGGATCTAACCTGGGATCTCAGGATCAAACTCCCGGCTCCAAGGAGTAATGCCAGCCCTCCTATACCTATTAGTGACCATATCAGCCAAACTGGAATCACGGACTTCTCAGCAGATTTTGCTCCAAGCCATTTATCCAATGACCGATAGTAGATTGAATTATTATCTTGTTTCAGTGTCCTTATATAGAGATCTATTCTTTCGATAAGATACGGTGTCAAGCTCGAATTTTTAGGGAACGCGAAATACAGAAGCGAAGGCTGGAAAATGACATTGCTCTTCACGATTTTATATTCCGTTTCATGTTGATAACCGAAATCCTTGCTTACAACGCCGGCATCAGCCTCACCGTTTGCCACTAACTCAAAAACCCTGGCATAACTAGCTGCATCAATAAATGTGCTACTGATATTATATGATTTGACAAGCTCTTTTATACCTTCAGGCCCTTCAGCATTCACACTGCCCTGTAATACAGCAATTTTTTTCCCATCGAGGTCAAGAATGGATTGTATCTCGGTTCCCGTTCTTGCATATACCCTTGACCAGCTTGAATAAACGGCCTCGTGTGAAAAAGCGTACGTTCGGTTTCTTTCTTCTGTAAAGGCAACATCGGGCATTATATCTATTTCATTATTCTCCAACCTTTTCAGACATTCAGACCATGTACCGCGTTTATACTCTATTCTCCATCCTTCTGTTGACGCTATGTATTCGATAATGTCCGGCCAGAAACCAGCAGCTTTACCTTGATCATCCGTAAAGATTTTCGGTTGATTTTCATAAATTCCCACTCTTACTATTTTTAAGTCATCTGCAGCAACAAATGCACCGAAGATGGCAAAATAAAGCAATGGAAGGAAAATAAATAGCGCAAACTGTTTTTTCATTTCAGCGATAATCCTTGAAGTCTGCAGATATTGCTCGGGAAGTCCGGCGAGTCCATTGTAAGCCATAGTACTGGGCAGGCCATGAAATGATAATGCATGTGGCTATAGTGCCATTCAAGTTAATAATACTGGATGTAAGGATATTGACGTATTGGATTTCGAGAAAACAGGCGAGGAGTATAAGTGAGACGATGACTACGAACGGAATTGAAGTATATTGTAAAAAGGTTTTCGGGAGCGTGATTATACTTGCAAGTGCATCAGTTGCACCGTTCGGAGTATCTATGCCAATGCCCCCCTTCTGCACAATACCTGCCTTAAAGACCTGATCTTTATTAGAAGGACTTTGAATACAATATACTGTAGGAGTCTGTAAGTCAAGTACATTATAGTTTTAACAATTGTCATGTTTACGAGGTACAGGCTATAATCTACCGCAAGGTTTGAGGATATGATATTTAAGAGAATTCCCACGTGGGTGTTAGTCCTGCTCCTGCTTATAATCATTGTGGCGGTTGCGTTATGGTTAAGGGTAGCGCTACCGTATAATCAGGTGTTTGTCAACGATTGGGTGAAGCTGACTGGCGTAGATGCATATTATTATGGAAGGCTACTGGATAATCTTGCCAGCCATTTTCCTAATCTTACCCAGTTCGATCCATACTTCATATTTCCAGGAGGGGCTAGCACCACTTCGCAATCGAACTTCTTCGCCTACTTAATGGGTGGGATTGTCTGGCTATTCAGTCTGGGCAAACCTGATCAGCATCTTACCGACGTAATTGCGGTCTATATCCCCCCCGTATTGGCGGCGTTAACTATCATAGCTTCTTTTTTCATTGGCAAAGCTTTGAAAAATGTATGGGCCGGGTTGCTGGCTGCCGGAATGCTGGCGATCATGCCAGGTGAGTTTCTGAACCGCTCGCTGCTGGGTTATACGGACCATCATATTGCCGAGTCTTTGTTCGTTACGTGCTTTATCATGTTTGTTATGCTGGCCTTTAAAGAAAGTGAAGACATCAGCCTTGATAGCATAAGGGAAAAAGGTTGGAAATCTATTATCAAGCCTGCGGTCTATTGCGCTGTGGCCGGACTGTCGCTGGCGATATATATGCTTATCTGGGCAGGTGCGGCGCTTTTGCCCCTAATATTGGTCCTGTTCCTGGCGATTCAAATCATCATCGACTATGCAAAAGGACGGAGTATCTACACAACCGGCGCATTGGGGGTCGCAATTATTCTTGTCGGGCTGATTATTTATTCTCCTTCAGCACGTAGCTATTTCACATCACTATCTATCGTGGCAGCGATTATTCTCGTCGTTATCATGACGGTGATTGCAGCTTTAATGTCCGGCCGCCATATTAAAAGCAGATATTTCATTTTAGTGCTAGCTGTGGCAGGTATAGTCGGGATTGGCTTGTTGTACTTTGTGTCGCCATCAACATATGCTCTTTTATTTAACATGTTAATAGGCATATTTCGTTGGTACCCGGGCACAACGAATATGGAGATGCAGCCTCTTCTGCTGCAGGGGAATGAGGTTACTTTCGCTATTGCATACGGTAATTTTACTATTGGCTTGTTCTTGGGCCTGGCAGGCTTAGTATTGATGACCTATCAGGCGATAAAAAAGCCGGAACCGTTGAAAATACTGCTTATTATTTGGAGCGTACTGATGGTATTGGCGGCGCTGGCTATGAGGAGATTTGCGTACTATTTGGCCGTCAATTTCGCAGTACTCTCTGGTTATTTTATCTGGTGGATCCTTAACCTGGTTGGATTTGGCAGGCAGCGTATGCCGGAGGATAACAAACGTCCTGCCGCCAGGACTAAGGCTGCCAGGATACGTGAGGCGAAGGCAGGCAAATCGAGTAAGGGCAATCCCGTATTCATGGTAATTGTACTGGTAGTATCCATATTTGTGATGGTTTATCCAAATCTCGGGCCATTGCCTGATGGTAGTAAGCCGTCCATCGATGTTGCAACACGTCCGCTGTTTGCCCCGTCAAACGCATGGTTTGAGTCGCTTGAATGGCTGCGTTCTAATTCTCCTGAGCCGCTAGAGAATGCAAACGCGTATTACGGGCAATATAAAGCACCCGGCGAACCTGGTGGCTTTATTTATCCCCAGAATGCTTATGGTGTTCTGTCGTGGTGGGATTACGGCTATTGGATATCGCGTATTGCCAGAAGGATACCCTTTTCAAATCCTGGTACTAATGGGTTAATGGGCGAATCTAAATACTTATTGGCTCAAGACGAGTTGTCCGCTGCGAATGCGATCAAAGATATAAATATCAAATACGTCATTATAGATGATGAGATAGCTTCGTATGATAGCAAATTTTTTGCCTTGCCAACCTGGATTGGCAGCTCGTATCAACAATACTATGATGTTTATATTCAAAAGCAGAATGATAAATATGCTCCCACCGTGCTGTTTTACCCTGCATATTATCAAACCATGGTCGTCAGGCTATACAATTTCGATGGCAAACAGGTGGCCCCAAGCGAGATTACTGTGGTTGGCTACGATAATGTTATAGCCAGTGATAATAAGCAGTATAAGGCGATAAACGATATTAAGAAATTTACTTCTACACAGGAAGCTGAGCAGTTCATCGCTTCTCAAAAGCCCAAAATGTACCGGATCGTAGGAAATGACCCCTATATCAGCCCGGTGCCACTGGATGCTCTCAAAAACTATAAGTTGATATACAGCTCAAGTCAGAAGAAACAAGACGGCCCGGTTACGATATCATATGTCAAGATTTTCCAGTATCAGTCCCAGTAACGCCAGAGCTATACGCTGAATAAAAGGTCTATTTCTTGTTACTTTGCTTGTGAGCGGTTGAAGAGAACTCATTAAACAGATGCCTTGAAAGGTTTAAGACTCAAATAATATTTAGTAACTGTGGTGCATTCCGGCTGTTCGAGCTAATATAAATAATGATACGAGGTGATACTAACGCGCCTAACGTGTACGGTATTTGATATATACGTGAAAATTTGACATAATTCACGATAATTCAACATGTATCGTGCGGCTGGCTATGAAAAAGAAGATAAAAGCTTTGATATTAGCAGGTGGCAAGGGTACCCGGCTTAAGCCGCTTACTACCACCATCCCAAAACAACTATTACCTGTTGCCAATAAGCCTATTCTATCCTATGTGCTGGACCAGGTTGTTGATGCCGGTATTACAGATGTGGGCATGATCATTGCTCCGGAGACCGGCCATCTGATCAAAGAGTTTGCCGGTGATGGGTCAAAATGGGGTGCCCGGATCACCTATATCATGCAGGATGAACCTCGCGGGTTAGCGCATGCAGTAAGCACTGCCGGGGATTATCTCGGGCAATCGTCTTTTCTTATGTTTCTGGGTGATAACCTCATCCATGGTGGGGTTAAAAAATTTGTAGAGCAGTTCAGCAATGATAATTGCGATTCCCTGATTTTACTCAAGTCTGTGCGGGATCCCACCCTTTTTGGCGTGGCCGAAGTAAATAAGGATGGTTCGCTGCTGCACCTGGTAGAAAAGCCCAAGAAACCCAAAAGTGACCTTGCCATTGTAGGTGTATACCTTTTTAACAAGCATGTTCATGCAGCCATAAAAAATATTAAGCCATCCTGGCGAGGCGAGCTTGAAATCACCGATGCTATACAAAATATGATCGATAATCACAGGAAAGTGGGCAGCTATATACTGACCGGGTGGTGGCTGGATACAGGTAAGAAGGACGATATGCTGGAAGCCAACCGGGTTGTTCTGGATGACCTGTTGAAAAGAGAGGTACATGGCAAAGTGGACGCTGAAAGCAATATTGCTGGAAGGGTAGAAATACGCCGGGGCGCCGAAGTAATTAACAGCAAGATACGCGGCCCTGTCTCCATCGCAGAGGGCTGTTGCATCCAGAATTCGTTCGTCGGACCTTTTACCAGCATCGGGGAAGGGACGGTAATTGAGGATTCAGCAATTGAACACTCGGTGATACTGGGTGGATGCCATATTAAAAACGTGGATCGGCTGACGGATAGCATAATCGGCCGGGGCTGCAAGGTCGTCAATGTGGCGGGAAATTTCAGGCATAAAAAATTGTTTTTGGGTGATGATGCAGTGGTAGAACTGTAGTATCGGGAAATGGAGATATATTTGACGTGATAAAAAAATATTCTTTAGAAGGGATTAAGTCACAGGAGATTAACCTGCTTCCAGATGAACGCGGCTTGTTCGCTGAAGCTATCAGGTCAGATTGGTCTGAACTTATTGATGAATGGTTTAACCAGGCTAATTTGAGCCAGAGCTATCCAGGCATCGTGCGTGCCTGGCATAGACATATGAGAGGTCAGGTAGATTATTTTCTGGTGGTTAAAGGTGCTCTTAAGATTTGTGCATATGATGATAAATCCAAAAAGCTGATCGAGATCGTTAACAGCAGCAATAAACCTACACTGGTGAGAATCCCCGGGTATTACTGGCATGGGACTAAAAATATAAGTGATGAGCCTTCAATAACCGTTTATTTCACAAATATGCTTTATGATGCGAAGAATCCTGATGAAGAACGCCGTCCCTGGAATGACCCAACAATAGTGCCTGTGGAAATAAATGGCAACAAAAACGATCCGAGGGTGAATCGACCTTTTGACTGGTTCTATCCTCCCTATAAATAACAGGAAAATTATGAAGATTCTGGTTACCGGCGGAGCCGGCTTTATTGGAAGCAATTTTATCAGGCTGATATTGAACAGACGGCCTGGATGGGACCTTGTTAACCTCGACTGCCTGACATATTGCGGAAACCTGGAAAATCTTAAGGATATAGAGAAGCATAAAGGATATCGTTTTGCACACGGCGATATAGCAGATCGTGTAACAGTCGATACACTTCTTTCAGAAGGCTTCGACGCAATAGTTAATTTTGCTGCTGAATCGCATGTAGACCGCAGCATACTGGACGCATCACCGTTTATCCGTACCAATATTGAGGGAACGTTGATATTGCTTGAAGGCGCTCAGAAATATGGTATAAAAAAATACGTCCAGGTCTCTACCGATGAAGTTTATGGCTCTATAGAAAATGGCAGCTTCACCGAGCTTTCCAATCTAGCTCCGGGCAGCCCCTATTCGGCCAGCAAGGCATCAGCAGATTTGCTGGCATTGGCCTATTGGAATACTCATAAAACGCCTGTGGTGATTACACGCTGCACGAATAACTACGGTCCGTACCAGTTCCCTGAGAAATTAATTCCATTGGCGATCAGTAATGTTATAGAGGGTAAATCAATACCGGTTTACGGTGACGGCCTGAACGTGCGTGATTGGATCTATGTCGAAGACCATTGCAATGCGATATTATCGGTTTTGGAAAACGGTAAGGTGGGCGAGATATACAATATTGCTGGGAGCAGTGAAAAGACTAACCTTGAAATCGTGCATACGCTATTAGAACTGCTGGGGAAAAAGCAAGACATGATGCATTTTGTAGCTGACAGACCTGGCCATGATTGGCGCTACAGCCTGGATGACAAGAAGATACGCAGGGAGTTGGGGTGGGCTCCATCCTATGACTTTAACCGAGCAATGGAGATGACAGTGGACTGGTATAAGCAAAATGATTCCTGGTGGCGCCGTATTAAGAGTGGCGAATACTCGAAATATTACGAAAGAATGTATCATCACCGATGAAAGTGTTATTGATTGGCGCAAACGGGCAACTTGGCAGTGATCTGTGCATTGCACTCAAAAAATATGACTTGACGGCCCTGACGGATAAAGATATAGACATAAAAGACATCGATTCTGTGTTCCAAATATGCCACAAACATAAGCCGGAAATAATTATCAATACCGCCGCATACGTGCGTGTGGATGACTGCGAGGATAATGTTGACCTGGCCTTCAAAGTAAACGCACTGGGGGCGAGGAATGTAGCAGTTGCCGCACAGCAAATTGAGGCGGCTATGGTGCAGTTGAGTACCGATTATGTTTTTGGAGCGGACAAGAATCGTACGCGTCCCTATACCGAGTTCGATAGCCCTGCTCCAATTAGCATATATGGTGAGTCCAAGCTAGCTGGAGAGGCATACGTGCAACACTTGTGTTCAAAGTATTTTATCGTACGCACATCTGCTCTTTTTGGCCGGGCTGGAAGCATGGGAAAAGGGGGCAATTTTGTAGAGACTATTATCAAGTTGGCGCAAGAGAAAGATGAGTTGCGTGTGGTTAACGATCAGGTATTCTCACCTACCTATGCTGTGGACCTGGCTAACGCAATTATGGATCTGATTGATACAAGGTTTTATGGAGTATTCCACATTACCAATAAGGGTATTTGCTCATGGTACGAATTTTCTCAGGAAATAATAAAGCTAACAGGATTTGGAACACGTATAACACCTATTTCAACGATGGAGTATCCCCAAAAAGCAGAACGTCCACGTTATTCGGTGTTAGAGAATTATCAGCTAAGGTTACTGGGCATGGATGATATGCGGGAGTGGAAGCTGGCGCTTAAGGATTATATGGAAAAAAGACATATTACGGCAGAGCGATAAAGGTAATTAGCTAATTGAGTATAGTCAGCATCATCCACAAGAATTTAAACGTGTGCAAATTATTGAAATTCATCCGAATTTGAATAATAATACAGTAGATTCTCGGTATTTGCCGGCGTTATTAGCCCGTTCAAAAGGATGTTGAGAGCGAACAAAATGAAAGTGATAATTTTGGCCGGTGGAAAAGGCACAAGGCTGGGCACACAGATTGGAACGTTGCCTAAGCCGATGGTGCCCATAGGAAATAAACCTATCCTGT
>JAPLHL010000392.1 GCA_026389655.1 Chloroflexota bacterium | reverse complement strand
ACTGTTCTGGCTGTTACGGCGGTGTCAATTTCTGGGCATGAACCGGCTGATTCTGCCGTTCGTAGACGCCTCGCGTATTGAGACAGACGCTGAACTGGCTGGTGTGGCTTCCACCTTGGAGCGTGTACTGCCGGTGGCGGAAGAAACCGGTATCGAGATCCACTTGGAATCTTCTCTCGCGCCCAACCGCTTCGCCGAGCTGCTCTGTCGCTTGCCCCACCCAATGCTCAAGGTCAACTACGATTCAGGCAACAGTTCCTCGTTGGGCTATTTTCCCCGCGATGAATTTTCTGCTTATGGCGCGCGGGTTGGCAGTGTGCATATCAAGGATCGTATCCGCGGAGGCAGCACCGTTCCGCTAGGGATGGGCGATGCAGACCTGACAGCACTATTCGATTGTCTCCAGGCAGTAGGCTATTCTGGTGATTTTATCCTTCAGGTGGCACGCGATGTGCCAGGTGACGAAGTCACCTGGGCGAAGCGGAACCGCGCTTTTGTGGTGAATCACATGACGGAAGCAAAGCTGTCTGCAAAGGAAACGGCATGAAAATCCTGATGGTTGGCCTGGGTGGTATCGGACAACGTCACGTCCGCAACCTGCGGGCGCTGCTGGGATCTGACGTGGACATTCTGGCCTATCGCGTCCGCAGACTATCGCAAACGATCACCGACCAGTTGTCCATTGAGGCTGCAGTTGAGGTCGAAGAAAAATACAACCTGCACGTCTACTACGATCTTGACGAAGCCCTCGAACAAAAGCCCGAAGCCGTCTTTATATGTAATCCCAGCAGCCTGCATATGCCCATCGCGATCAAAGCCGCGCGGGCAGGCTGTCATTTGTTCATCGAGAAACCATTGTCGCACAATGAGGAGCAGGTCCAAGACCTGATTGATCTGATAGAGAGCCAACACCTGGTTTCGCTGGTCGGCTACCAGATGCGTTTTCATCCCTGTCTGCGACGCTTGCACTCGCTACTGCAACAACAAGCTGTCGGTCGAGTTCTGGCAGTACGGGCGGAAGTCGGAGAATTTCTGCCCGGCTGGCACAAGTATGAAGATTACCGACAGATATATGCCTCTCGTCAAGAACTAGGAGGTGGTGTCATTCTCACACAGATACACGAATTAGACTATATATACTGGCTTTTTGGTCTACCAAAGCGCATCTTTGCTCTGGGCGGCCATCTGAGCAATTTGGAGATTAATGTCGAAGACACTGCCAGTATCTTGATGGAATATATTGTGAAAGGTCGGCAAATGCCAGTCCATTTGCACCAGGACTTCGTACAACGTCCGCCAAGCCGTACGTGTCAAATCATCGGCGATGAGGGCAAGATTCTAGTTGACCTCCACGCCCTCACGGTGAATGTTTTCGATGGTCGCGGAAGCCTGACTGAAGCCAACTCCTACGAAGGCTTCCAGCGCAACCAACTTTTTCTTGATGAGCTGAAGCACTTTTTGGAATGTCTACAAGGCAAAACTGCACCCCTTGTGACGGTGCGTGATGGAGCGCAAAGCCTACGAATGGCGCTGGCAGCAAAAGAGTCGCTGGCGACTGGGCAGCTAACAGAATTGATGAGGCAACCATCATGAGCAACACTATAGGCCGTTTTGTTCGCCGTATTATCCTCAAAGTAGCAAGCCCAATGCTGATAAAAATCAGCAAAGACCTGAAACGTCAAGAACACGCGCTGACCATTGCCAGCCTGGCCGCCAA
>JAPLHL010000041.1 GCA_026389655.1 Chloroflexota bacterium | reverse complement strand
CCTTTCAACATTGAAGGCAGACCAGATAATAATAGCCATAGGTCAGGCCCTTGATAAGCAGTTCATGGGTCATGCCGGCATCGATATGGAACGCGGGTGCTTCAAGGTAGATCCTGTCACTCTAGAGACATCGGTAAAAGGCGTCTTTGCCGGCGGCGACAGCGTTTCCGGCCCGGCCTCAATTATCCAGGCGGTGGCTGCCGGCAAACGTGCAGCCGAATCGATCGACCGTTTCTTGAAAAATGAAGATATGCGGGTTGCCCGCTTCAGCGATACTGTAAAACCGGTGCCTGAAGATCTTCTCCCCTCAACCGCCGATAAAGAGAAGAAGCCGCGGGCTGTGCCCGGTAATCTGGGCGTGGAACAACGCATTGCAAATTTTATCGAAATAGAGGATGGGCTCAGCGAAGAGCAGGCGCTTGCTGAATGCGAACGCTGCTTGAATTGTGCTCTCTGTTCCGAGTGCCAGGAGTGTGTGGCAACCTGCGAGCAGAATGCAATCAACCATTTCATGAAAGAGCAGACGGTGCAGTTGGACATTGGTTCGGTCATTTTAGCTCCCGGATTCGAAGAGTTCCATGCGGAGAGAAAAGGTGAATTCGGTTTTGGCCGTTATCCCAATGTGCTCACAAGTGTGCAGTTCGAGCGGATGCTATCGGCATCCGGCCCGTTTGAAGGCCATGTAATCAGGCGTTCGGACGGAAAAGAGGCAAAACGTATTGCCTGGATACAGTGCGTAGGATCACGTGATTCAAGTTGCGGGAATGATTATTGCTCATCCGTATGCTGCATGGTATCAACCAAGCAGGCGCTGGTTGCCTCGGACCATTCTCCCGATCTTAATGCCTCGATTTTCTACTTGGATATCCGCGCTCACGGCAAGGATTTCGACCAGTATTACGAGCGTGCCAGAAGTAAGGATAACATAGCTTATATAAAGAGTATGCCCTCGAGGATTGTCCAGATGCCCGGCAGCAGGGACCTTCGTGTGAAGTATGTCGATGAAAAAGGGCAAATAGCGGAACGTGATTTTGATCTTGTTGTGTTGTCGGTTGGCATGGAGCCGGGCAAATCAGCTCAGGAAAGCGCTGCTAAACTGGGAATTGAACTCAATGAATATGGGTTCTGCGATACTGACCGTTTTTCACCGCTGACAACCTCCCGGCCCGGTGTATTTGTTGCAGGGGCTTTCCAGGAACCGAAAGACATTCCTGAAACTGTGACACAGGCCAGCGCTGCCGCGTCTATGTCTATGGAACTGCTGGCGAAGGCGCGCAATTCTCTGGTCACGAAACGGGTTTACCCTGATGAACATGATGTGACTGATGAACAGGCCAGGATCGGTGTATTTGTCTGTCATTGCGGCAAGAACATTGCCTCCGTGGTAGATGTGGAACGTGTAGCTGAAATTGCATCGCAGCAACCCAATGTTGTCTTTGCCACGCATACCATGTATACCTGCGCCGATTCCAACCTGAATAATATCAGGGACATGATAAGGGAGCACCGCCTTAACCGGATTGTGGTCGCCTCCTGCACCCCCAGGACACATGAGCCGATATTCAGGGACACCTTACGGGAAGCCGGATTGAATCCGTATTTGTTCGAACTTGCCAATATCAGGGACCAATGCTCCTGGGTGCATTAGGCCGTACCCGAAAAGGACTCCGATAAAGCTACGGTGTTGATGAAGATGG
>JAPLHL010000257.1 GCA_026389655.1 Chloroflexota bacterium | reverse complement strand
TCATTCCGTAATGTAACCGATGATGGTGTCGTATTTCGATCACATATAGACGGTAGTGAACACCGTATTTCTCCCGAGTATGCCATATCACTGCAGGAGAAATTGGGATCGGACATTATGATGGTATTGGATGTCTGCCCTGAAAGTTCTGCCAGGAAAGAGGACCTGGCAAGGGCGGTTGCGCAGACTGCTGAATGGGCCCGTAGATGTTTCCGGGAACATAATGATACCGGCCAGCACCTGTTTGGAATCATTCAAGGCGGGACAGATCCCGAATTGCGTACATTATCTGCCACGGAAATAACGGCCATAGATTTTCCGGGCTATGCCATCGGAGGTTTAAGTCTGGGTGAGCCAAAGGCCACGATGTGGAATATAGTTGACCACACAATTCAACTAATGCCACGGGACAAGCCCAGGTACCTTATGGGTGTAGGGGCGCCCGACGACATTGTTGAAGGTGTGGCCAGGGGTGTAGATATATTTGACAGTGCTTTACCTACTCGTGTTGCCAGGAACGGAGGGCTTTATACACGCGAAGGCAGAAAAAACGTTAAAAGGTCTACATATAAAGATGAACTCGGCCCCGTGGAAGCTTCATGTGGTTGTTTTACATGCCGTAATTTCAGCCTGGCCTATGTTCACCATCTTTTCAAATGCGAGGAATTACTTGCATACCGGCTGGCCACAATTCATAACCTGTACTTCATGAATAAATTAATTGAAGATGTAAGGAATGCCATCAGTGAGGGTAAGTTTCCTGAGTTTAAAGAGAGTTTCCTGTTAAAATATCAGCCGACCGATGAAGACCGCCGGGTGGAGCAGAAGTCGAGGAGCCTCGAGGCGAAACGAAGTAAAGATCCTAATGACTTTCAATGAATCCGCTTTGGTGATAACATGAGTCTTTGTTTTAGGGATATGTAATTTAGCGTTTGACCCTGTGATAAATTTATGAAAGAAAATGGAACCGGTATAAATATTAAAGATTTATCTTTATGGTTCGGCGGAGTTCGCGCCCTGACCGATATCAATTTGGAGATCAGGAGAAATGAGATACTGGCAATTATCGGGCCTAACGGCGCCGGTAAAACGTGCCTTCTGAACTGCATAAACGGTTTTTATAAACCGCAAAAAGGCGAAATCGAATTTAACAACAAGAAAATTAACGGAATAAGATCGGACAAGGTCGCCCGCATGGGTATCGCCAGAACGTTCCAGAACATAGAGCTGTATTCCGGATTGAGCGCATTGGATAATATAATGGCTGCCAGGCATATACTGATGAAACAAAATATCTTCAGTACTTTTCTCTATTTCGGCCCGGCCCATAAAGAAGAGGTTGCTCACCGCAGGACGGTAGAGGATATTATAGATTTCCTTGAAATTGAACATATCAGGAAGACAGTTGTGGGGTCTTTGCCCTACGGGTTGCGTAAAAGAGTTGAACTAGGAAGGGCCCTTGCGCTGGAACCAAAGGTGTTGCTGCTGGATGAACCTATGGCAGGGATGAACCTGGAAGAAAAGGAAGACATCGCCCGGTTTATTTACGATATTTTCGAAGGTCAGGGCGAATCATACCCGGATACTCCGGTACTACGGGATGGAGTTGATTCCATTGTCCTGATAGAGCATGACATGGGCGTAGTTATGGACCTGGCAGACCGGATTGTTGTACTTGATTTTGGGCGGAAGATTGCTGAGGGTACTCCGGCTGAAATTGCAGCAAATAAGGATGTTATTGCCGCTTACCTGGGCCAGAAATAGAGCGATCCTGTTGGAGATTTTGCCGTATTACGGCAGGGATATTACAGCCACCTCTTACGGCGCTTGTAATGCTTAATTTCCTTATAGCTTTTCTTGGCGCCTGATGCGGAGATCCCGATATAGAATTCTTTTACGTCTTCCCTTCCTTTCAAGTAATCAGCTGATCCATCCAGCACCACACGCCCGTTTTCCATGACATAGCCGTAATGAGCGGTGTTTAGTGCAACCCGGACATTCTGTTCTACAAGCAAGATGGATGTTTTCCTATCTATATTGAATTTTTTAATTATGCCGTAAATCTGTTCGACGACCATTGGGGCCAATCCCAGGGAGGGCTCGTCCAACATCATCAAGCAGGGTGCAGCCATCATCGCCCGCCCGATTACAAGCATTTGTTGTTCACCGCCGGATAGGTATCCGGCGGTGTTGTTCTTCAGGTTTTCCAAACGGGGGAAGTATGAATAGACCATACCCAGGTCAGCTTTCACGTCCTTGGCATGCTCGCGGCTGAATGCTCCGACGAGCAGGTTTTCTTCGGCAGTAAGATGGCCGAAGACTCTTCTCCCTTCAAGGGCCTGTACAATCCCGAGTTTACCGATTTCGACGGCATTCTTCCGATCAATTCTCTGCCCGTCCCATTCGATGGTGCCGTCGTTGATCTCGCCCTCTTCTATTCGAAGGAGGCCGGAAATGGCCTTCAAAGTAGTGGTCTTTCCGGCCCCGTTTGCGCCCAAAAGTGCTACTACAAGGCCATCATCTACGGAAATAGAGATGCCGTGCAGCACTTTAACTACATTGAGGTAAGAGACCTCAATGTTATTGAGTTTTAGCATGCCGTTCTAAAAAACCCCTTTTATTTAAACCAATCGTATTTTTCGTAGGTGATAAGAGGAGCGTCAACCCAATTGGTAAGTGAGACGATCTTTCCGTCTTTGACCTGGAATATCTTTACGGATTTGGAGCCGCGTTTGTCCAGCGGATTGGAGAAATCCACCGGGCCGTGGAGTCCCTGTACATCATATCCTTTTACCTGGAGGAAACCCTGATTTTCGACAGCTTTCCACGCCGCCGCATCGCCTTTAGTCAGTATATCGAGGCTCGTGCTCTTTAATGCCTGTTTGATAATTTCGGCGTTTATCAGGCTGGAGGCCCAACCTGTTATATAGTCGCCATTGCCGATGTATTCAGGATGTCTCGCCTTGGCATATTCGGTCATTTTTGCCATTCCCGGGACATCATCTCCCCAGCTTACCGTCGGGAATACGCCATAGACGCCCTGGCTTACGGTAGGTCCAGCCAGATCAACAAGCGCCTTGGTGAAGCTGGCGTGAGCACATCCCACGGTCAGGGCAGGTATCATTTTCAGGTCGTAAGCATTCTTTAGAATTACAGAGGTGGGTACTGGAGTGCTGGAAATGAACAGCACGTCGGGGTTCTTTGCCTGAATCCTTGTTAAAGCGTCAGTCTCCGACATGGTTGTTGGGGTATGCTCTTCAATATCGACAATATCGACTCCAAGGTCGGTGGCTGCTGCGCGGGCAGCGTCCCTGACACCATAGCCTGTAGGGGTAGAGGCAATTGCCAGTGCCATTTTAGGCTTTCCACTGCCCTTCCAGATATTTTGCAAGTAGTATTTGGTGAATGCCGCCCAATCATCGCCATAATCAGGCAACTGCGCATACACATGTGCAGGGGGATGAGTCAACGATGGTGAACTAAATACAACGAGTCCTGGGAAACCGTTTTCGTTTGCCACCTTCTGAGAAGCTACCGCGTCTTTGGACGATACTACTGTAAAGAGCAAACAACCATCCGACATAAGTTTCTTGGCGTTGGTTGTAGCCTGATTGGAGTCGTATTTTGTATCATACCAGACAACTTCAATCTTGTTACCGTTGACGCCACCGAGCTCATCGTTGATGTATTTCATGGCATCCAGTTCGCCCTGTCCAATGGGCTGTCCTTTTTCCTTAGCGTCGCCGGTAAAAGGTATGCTGAATCCAATTTTCAGGGCTTTTGTTCCTGCCGGCGTCGCCGGACTTGTGCAGCCGACCAACAGCGAAAAGATGAAGACAAAAACCAACGCTGCGGCGGTCACTGTGCCAATTTTGTAGTGTCTCATTCTGTGTCAACCTCCTGATAAAATTTATTTAAACAAGTAATGCTGTCGAATTATTAATGTTAGTAGGAAAATGGCCACAGCCGGTAAGAAGCCTTGAACAGTGCCCAGAGGTGTGCGAGCCCCCTGGGCTCCAGTACCAGCGATAATATCATTATGGCGCCGAATATCATGGGGCCCAGCCCACTGGAAAAAGCAGTGGGAAAAATGTTCATCCCTTCCAGCGCAGGCATCAATACAACAGGCAGAAGCCAATAAAGCAATAAGCCCATTGTCCCGACGCCCAAGATGGGTCCGATGGAAGTCCCGAGGCCGCCGATAATCAGTATACCCACATACAGTATGGACTGATTAAACGTAAAATCCTCCGCCGTGATATTGCCGCGCCACTGCGCAAAAAGTGAGCCAGCAATGCCGGCAAAGAAGCAACCCAGGAAAAAGGCTAGCAACTTGTAAGAAAATACGTTTATACCCATGACCTCGGCCGCCAGGTCGTTGTCTCTCACGGCTATGAACGCCCTGCCAATGCGGCCACGTGCCAGGTTAGTCGTAAATAGGACGCATAGCGCTGTGACGCCGATTATTAGATAGAACTGCTTTATTTCCGAGTCGAAATGGAAAGATCCCATCGATGCGCTCGCTACGCTCATGCCCATCGAGCCACGGGTCACATCGGTCCAGTGGTTGATGATCCAGATGATAATGAATTGAGCAGCAATCGTTGTTATCGCGAGATAGAAGCCCTTGACGCGCATGGAAGGCATGCCGAATATCAGCCCGATCAAGCCAGCGACAATTCCAGAACTGATCAGCGCGAGGAAATAGGGTATCCCAAATGTGGTCGTAAGGATGGCAGTTGTATAGGCCCCGACGGCCATAAAACCCGCATGGCCAATCGAAAGTTGTCCGCAATAGCCAACGAGTATGTTGAGACCGATTACTGCAATTATGGTAATGCCGATAAGGCTGATGATATCCAGACCAAAGCGTGGGGTATAGAGTGGCATGGCGAACAGTAACAATAAAAAGGCCCCGAACAATACCCACTGAGTCTTGGTGCGGATTATCGCCATATCAGTGTTATAAGAGTAGTTGCGGATTCCACAGGGCAGACTCATATACCTAAATCCTCTCTATTCTCTCTTCGCCGAATAGCCCGTATGGCTTAAT
>JAPLHL010000325.1 GCA_026389655.1 Chloroflexota bacterium | reverse complement strand
TCAACGAAGTGTACAGGGCCGAGGTCCCTAACAAAGCCTTCTCTCATTCTTTCTTGCAGAAAGATGGCAGCATTCTGTCTGCCGAAAGCTCTATTGATCTTTGCCGGAATGAAAAAGGGGAGATAGTCGGTTTTCGTTGTGTCAGCCGCGACATTACCGAACGCAGGAAACTGGAAGAGGAGCTTTCACGGTCTGAGCAGAGGTTCAGGACAATTATTGAACGCATGCAAGATGGTTATTACGAAGTCGATCTACGGGGAAACTATACATTCGCAAACTACGCCATGACCAATACCATTGGCTATTCCGTACCAGAACTGATGGGTAAAAATTATCGCCTATTTGTCCCAAAGGAAGATATTCAACGTGTTTTCTACGCGTACAATGAAGTCTACAGACTGGGAATTCCTAATAAAGGACTTTCCCATAAATTCCGGCGAAAGGATGGCACAATCGTATTCCTGGAAAGCACTATTGACCTTCAAACAAACGAGGCAGGAGAAGTGACTGGTTTCAGGACTGTCAGCAGGGACATCTCCGAGCGCAAACTGCTGGAAGAAGCACTTGTGCAATCAGAAGAACGATACAGGACCATCCTGGAAGAAATGGAGGATGCATATCATGAAGTCGATCTGGCAGGCAATTTTACATTCGTAAATGATTCAACCTGCCGTTATACCGGTTATACGAGGGACGAGTTGATAGGCATGAACTACCGTAAAGTCGCCCATAAAGACGATATCAATTTAATATACGGATTCTATAATCATACATATCGGACGGAAGAGCCCAATAAGGGCTTCTCTCACAGGATGGTCAGAAAAGATGGAAGTATATGTTTCCTTGAAGCTGCCATCTCTCTGGCAAAGAATAAACAGGGTGAGGCGGTGGGATTCAGGTGTGTCAGCAGGGATGTTACCGCTCGCAAACTACTGGAAGAAGAATTGGCCAGTTCAGAAGAGAAGTATCGTACGATCCTGGAGCAAATGCAGGACGCCTACTATGAAATAGATGCGGAGGGCAATTTCCTCTTTGCCAATGAGGCAACATGCCGGAGCCTGGGAATACCGCTGGCCACGTTAGTCGAGACCAATTATAACGGCCTTATACCCGACGAGGAAAGGTCCGCCGTCACGGAAGCCTTACATAAGGTATTTGTAACTGGCATTCCTAACCGGGGTTTTGCGCACAGGGTGCTTTTAGCTGCAGGTAATATCGGTTTTGCGGAAGTCTCAATTTCACCTCTAAAGGATAAGCAGGGTAATATAATAGGTTTCCGGTGTGTAGCCCGGGATGTAACTGAACGGAAGCAAATGGAGCAGCTACTTGCCGATATGGCCACGCATGACTTCCTGACCGAATTGCCAAACAGGGTTCTGCTGATCGACCGTTTTGAAATAGCACTGGCCCAGGCACAACGCAAGGACTACAAACTGGCAGTTATGTCACTGGATTTGGACAGGTTTAAGGAAGTCAATGATACTATGGGTCACAACGTTGGAGACGAGGTACTAAAGCAGGTAGCCAGAAAACTGGTAGCAACAATGCGTTCGAGCGATACAGTGGCCCGCCTGGGAGGAGATGAATTTCTTCTTCTGCTTCAGGAAATACATGATTTACAGGACGCCACAACTATAGCCGATAAGATAGTACATTCATTCAAAGAACCTATTACGATTGAGGGACACGATTTTTATCTATCAGCAAGCATGGGGATAGCAATATGTCCGGACGATGGAAATGACCTGGAGACTATGATGAAAAAATCGGATGCTTCAATGTATTATTCAAAACGTCACGGCGGCAATCAATATAGGGTACATAGTATCGGCGATCGTATAGAGTTTAACCGCTGATCCTGAATCTGAATATGTTAATAATCACGGACCAGTTATAATATGCAGATTGATGACAGTAAGAATATGTCTTTTTCTCCCGACCCGGGTGAAGAAGAGCTCGATAACTATAGGGCAGAGCTTAACAGTCTTGCCTCTCAAATAACTGTTCTCCTTGAAAATACAGGGGTCGGAATCTATATTGTCCAGGACAGTAAATTTGTCTATATAAATCCATTCTTTGAAGATCTGTCAGGCTATAAATTGGAAGAAATTGCCGATACCTGCTCTCTGGATCTCGTTCTTCCCGATGACAGAGATGCAGTCAGGGCAATGGCCACGCAAATCCTCAAGCAACAACAGTGTGTTACTCCTTATGAATACAGATTGATAAAAAAGAGCGGGGACCTGTTGTGGGTACTGGAGAGAGTCACGCCAATTGAGTACCTTGGCCGCCGGGCGGTCATTGGAAGCTTCATGGATATTAACGAACGTAAGCTGTTGGAAGAGGCGCTTTCCCATTCTGAGGAGAAATACCGGAACATACTCGAACAAATGGAAGACGCATATTTCGAGGTAGATCTTAAAGGAAACCATACTTTTGCTAATAGATCAAGTTGCCGCGAATTTGGATATACAATGGAAGAATTAATCGGTATAAACTTCCGAAAACTAATACCAGAGGATGAAGGTGACCGTCTATTTGCTGCATTCAACGAAATATACAAGTCGGGAGAACCTATAAAAAGGTTCGAACACAGAATTCTCAAGAAAAATGGAGATATAGGTTATAACGAAACTACAATCTCACTATTTACGGATAAACAGGGCAAGGCTATGGGATTCAGAGGCGTCAGTCGCGATGTTACGGAACGCAAAATGCTCGAGGATAGACTCACTGAAATGGCTACTAAGGATTTCCTCACCGGGCTGCCCAACAGGGCCCTGCTGAATGACCGGTTTCAGTTGGCCATCGCACAGGCGCATCGTGATAGCAGAATGCTCGCTGTCATGTCCCTCGACCTGGACCGCTTCAAGGCTGTGAATGATTCAATGGGACACAATGCCGGAGATGAGTTGCTGAAGGGAGTAGCTGCAAGATTGACTTCCGCCTTACGGTCCACAGATACGGTAGCACGGATTGGAGGGGATGAGTTCCTGCTGCTGCTTCCCGAGATTCACACTCTAGAAAACGCCATTGGCATCGCCAATAAAATCATCAGCTGCTTTAATCAACCATTTGAAATCAATGGCAGCAATGTCCAAGCATCGGCGAGTATAGGTTTAGCTATTTGCCCCCATAATGGCGAGAACCTGGAAACGCTGATGAATAAATCCGATGCCGCCTTATATCAAGCCAAAAGCGCCGGCCGTAATCAATTCGCGATATATAACTCTTAAGCGAGTCCAGGTCACTCGTTCGACGCCGTTTTATTCGCTCGGTTTATCAGGTATACTGATCCATAAAATTCAGCTCTCAATGATCTTATCCATGAAAATTACTAATTGCACTAAACAGGATTTCGACCAGATTCTAACCGAATTCAAGGAGTTCTGGGACAGTGACCGCACACTTGCTCTTCACCACCCAACGCTGATTAACGAGTTCGGTAATTCCGCTTTTGTTATCAGGGACGGCAACAGAGTAATAGCCTATCTCTTCGGTTTTTTGTCACAGACCTCTTCAGTTGGATATGTACAATTACTGTCAGTGAGGCTGGGATACAGGAAACAAGGCCTTGCACGGCATCTGTATGATCATTTTACCAGTTTTGCCCTGGCGCAAGGATGCACTAAGTTAAAAGCAATTACAAGCCCGGTCAATTCCCTTTCAATCGCCTTTCATAAAAGTATAGGGATGATGCCGACCGGGGAAGACAACATCGATGGTATACCTGTGATAAAGGACTATTCAGGCCCCGGCAAGGATCGCGTGGTCTTTATTAAAGATATCAGCCAGATTACTAAATGAGCAGCAGGGTAAATATTGCCTACGGCTGGATAATCGTAATCGCCGCATTTTTGATAACTTTTATCACATGCGGCGTAAACTACAGCTACGGAGTGTTTTTTCTTCCCCTCGTCAACGAGTTCGGTTGGTCAAGGGGACTTGCTGCAGGGGTGGTCCTTGTTGCAGGCATTACTTATGCCGTCACCTTGCCTATTACCGGTATGCTGGCCGACCGCTACGGCTATAAATGGGTGCTGACGGTCTCCACAGGCTTTCTCTGCATCGGGCTGCTACTAAGCTCTCAAATCCAGAGCCTGTGGCAGCTTTATATATTCGACGGCCTTTTCATCGGGCTCAGCATCAGCGCTTCTTTTGCCATTCCCGTCTCTCTGGTAGCGCTGTGGTTCACAAGGAGACAGGGGCTGGCAGTCGGAGTAGCCACCCTGGGCATCAGCCTTGGTACAGCAGTAATTCCATTATTAATAACTTATCTGATATCCGCCCTTGGATGGCGTACCACTTTTCTCCTGGCCGGCATAGCCGTAGGAGCGATTTGCATACCTTTGGCACTATTGATGCGCAGGCCCACAATAGCCGAAACACAAAATTTATCCGCCAATAGCCACGGACAGGATTCCTTAAGCATAGGGCCATCCCCAGATGACAGCGCTGATACAGGCCTATCTGTTTCCGAAGCATTGCATACCCCTCAGTTCTGGATGCTTTTTCTAGTCTTCTTATTCTTCCTCCTCAGCCTGGGTCTGGTCATGCTGCACATTATCCCTTACGCCATAGACTCGGGAATGACACCTGTCCAGGCAGCAACCCTGCTCACCCTGATCGGCATATTCGGCATTGGAGGGCGCCTTGCCTCAGGACTGGTCTCGGACAAACTCGGGATCAAACCGGTTATCGTTTTTTGCTTGCTTATGCTGGCATGTATCACAACATGGATAGCCTTTCACAAAGACGAATGGACATTCTATTTATTCGCCTGCATATACGGTTTTATATACAGCGGGTTCGTAACGATGATGGTACGCATAACAAGGCAGGTTTTCGGCGCAAAAGCGCTTGGATCGATTTTCGGGGCGTTGATGGTATCCGATGGAATAGGCTTCGGCGTCGGCCCCTGGCTGGCTGGTCTCGTTTTCGATATCACAGGCACTTATCAGGCATCATTCATTTCAGTCACTGTTGGCCTGATTGCAGCATCAATCTTGACCCTCATAATTAAACCCGCCCAAATGACCGGGCGGCTACATACGTAAATAATCGATAATAGAATCTGCACTTCATGCCCCATTGACATGTAATATAACATATGTTATATTACATGCGTTATATTACAAAAGGAAAACTAATATGCCGCGTAAAAATCTTTTCACAAAGGATATGTTTGTCGATGCCGCTTTCCGGATTATCAGGGATAAAGGCCGCGATAAGCTTTCGGCGCGCTCCCTGGCCAGGGAATTGAAATGCTCCACAATGCCGGTATATTCATATCTTAAGTCGATGAAGACGCTGGTCAATGACCTGGAGGAAAAAGCCATCGATCTTATGCTTACTTATCAGACAACATCTTCCACCGGTCAGCCCTTCCTGGATATGGGACTCGGTTACGTTTTATTCGCCAGGAACGAGCAAAACCTTTTCCGCTTTCTCTTTATGGTAAGTGAAGGCAGGCGACGGCATGGCAGGGCCGGCAGATCAGGTAAGGAAACTGATAAGGACCTGTTTCGACTTCTATTTATCGGAGGGAAACAGGGCTCGGGTAAATCGGGCGGGGCGTTGAATGAAATTGCCTTTAGCCGACTCCTTACCAGAATGAAGACTGACCCGGCTGTGAGCGGTCTCGATGAGCATCAACTTGAAAGCATACTGACAAAGATGTGGATCTTTACTCATGGACTCGCTTTCCTGGTCAACAATAATCTACTTATTAATAGTGATGAGAACTTTATTAGCGATTCAATCCATGAAACCGGACGATTTGTCATCGAAGGTGAAATAAAGAGGAAGAAGGATATTTCAGGAGGTCCATAATGAAAATACTCGCTCTCAATTCAAGCCCCCGGGGTGCCGGGCAAAGCAAAACCGAGCTCCTTCTTACACATTTTGTCAAAGGTCTGCAAAAAGCAGGCGCTGAAGTTGAGGTAGTTAACCTGAGGCAGAAAAAGATCAATTACTGCACCGGTTGCTACACCTGCTGGACTAAAACTCCGGGTGTCTGTATGCACAAGGACGAAATGGCATTGGAACTGTTCCCCAAATGGCTGGCAGCCGATATAGTATTCTATGCTTCGCCGCTATACCACTATCTGATTAATGCCCAGATGAAAACCTTTATTGAGCGGACCCTGCCGGTGCTTATGCCTTACCTGCAACGCAAAGATGGCATCACAAGGCATCCATTGCGCAGCAAACGCCCCGACAGCATTTTGATTTCCGTCGCAGGATTTCCCGATAATTCGGTCTTTGATCAACTATCCTTTTGGGCGAAAAAAGTAATGGGCAGCGGGCTGCTGGCGGAGATATACAGGCCGGCCGCTGAAGCAATGATAAGCTCGGGAAAAAGGTTCGATATCCTGGAGGCCATGGAACAGGCCGGAGTTGAGATTGTGGAAAACCGGTCCGTATCTAAGCGGACCATGGACCGTATTATGCAGCCGATCACAAGTCCCGAGATGATGGCAACTATGTCCAATCTCGCTTGGCAGGCGATGATCGATAGGCACACGACAATGGCCGAAGCTTCGAGAAAGGGGGCAGGAATTCGGCCCAACTCCATCGAGACACTGATGGCGATGCTGGTATTCGCATTCAACCCTTTAAAGGCCGGAGAAAAGGCAGGTACCCTGCAATTCAATTTCTCCGGAGAGAAGCCGGGCGCCTGCTATTTCACCATCGGCAAAGGAGACATTCAGGCTGCCGAAGGAAAAGCTCTAAAAGCGGACTGTGTCATTGACACGCCCTTTGAAGTCTGGGCCGATATCATAGAAGGCAAAGCCGACGGCGCTAAATCGATGATGGACGGGAAATACAAGGTCCAGGGAGACATGTCCCTCATGATAGTTTTTAGTCGAGATTAGACAGGAGTACACACAATGAGTTTAGATAAATCTTCCGTGCCGCGAAATCCTACAGCCAGGCAAATGGTAGAAGGCATGCCGCTTGCCTTTAACCGTGAAGCTGCTGCAGATTTAAAGGCCGTAATCCAGTTTTACTTCAGCGGCCGGGAACCGGGTATTTACCACCTTGTTATAAATTCCGGGGATTGTACCTTTCATCGCGGCACGGCACTGGAACCCACGCTCCGCATAAACGCGCCCTCGGAAGTATGGATGCAAATTGCCAATGGAGAATTGTCCGGCCAGGATGCTCTTCTCAAAGGACAATATAAAGTTGAAGGCGATACCAGCCTCCTTCTTAAAATGGGAGAACTTTTCAAGGAACGGCACGATTTTGCGATTTACGATATGTCCTTACCTGCAAAAGGCCCTCTGTTCCAGGTATTCCGCAGGTCGACAATATCTGACGGGTTAACGCAGGCAGGCAAGCGCCCCGCAGGTCCGCTTCCTTTAAGCGGTATGGCATGGATGACTCTCCTTTTTGTGCCCTGGACGATATTTTGGATACTGTTCGATATAAAAAGCGTCAGCCCCTGGCTGGCTGCAGGCATTCCCTTGATATTAATGACGCTTATAGTTCTATACCGGATTATCTATAACCGTCCTGTCTGGCCGGAGATTGTCAGTTGGGCATTCTTCCTTGCCGCCTGTTTGTTGGGTCCCGTCTTGGGCCTCACACCGTTCCTTGCCTGGGGTTCCGTCATCGGATCGCTGTTCATGGGTCTTTTATGGTTCGTCTCTTTGACACCGATGGTCAAACTGCCCTTTTGCGCGGAATACTCCAAATGGGGATTTATTAGGAAACTTTGGGGAAACAGCATGTTCATCCAACCTAACATGGCGATCAGCCTGGTATGGGGAGGGGAGTTCATTATAGCTTCAGGCTTCGGCGTGGCAGCCAGATTGCTGCCGGAGTTTTTCATACTTTTTACTGTAATACGCTACGGCCTTATGATACCGGCGGCCGTATTCACGTCCCAATATCAAAAAGGCGTAATTGATAGAAAATTCGCCGATATTGACAGGACAATGTCCAACTTGCGTGCCTGGGGCCATGTTGGCATGGCAATTATCATTATCATGCTGGTCATTTTGTTCTCCTGGAAAATTGCATGATATTTTACACAGGGGCGTAATCTAGTAGCCTTTACCCTGAGAGCTGCCGACTGATATCTCCCGGATTACTTTATAAAAAGGCTTCAGCTTATTGTACATTCGCAGGTATACCTCGTGATACAGGCGATCATAAATCGCATGTGTTTCGGGATGCGGGTCAAAAGAACGTCCAAGATGCGTCATCTCATTAATTGCGGTTTTAAAATCGGCGTGTATCTTTGCACCGACGGCAGCATCGATAGCAGCTCCAAGCCCCGAAGCTTCGTATACGTGCGGCCGGGCTGCCGGCATGCCAAAAATGTCTGCGGTCAATTGCATCGCAGCATCGCTCTGGCTTCCCCCTCCGGCAACACGTAAATCGGTTATCTTTACACCGCTGCGCTTCTCCGTACGGTCCTTGCCTTCCTGTAACGAATAGGCCAACCCCTCCAGAATGGAACGATATATATGCGCCCTGGTATGTACGTCTCCAAAGCCTATAATGGCTCCACGAGCTTCCGGCCCTGGAAAACGCAGCCCGGGTGACCAGTATGGTTGCAGTACCAATCCCTGGGACCCCGGAGGGACCGCATTCAACAAATCATCAAACAGCACCTCCGGTTCAACGCCTTTCTCAGCGGATATCCTCTCTTCCCGCAGTCCGAACTCGTGCTTGAACCAGCTCACCATCCAATAACCACGTAATATCTGTATCTCGAAGTTATACAACATTGGTACAGCAGATGGATAGGGAGGTATCAGCGGAATGACTTCGATATACTTGGAATGTGTGGTATTAATGGTGGCCGTTGTTCCATAGCTAAGGCATGCGACATGGGGTTCAAGCGCACCAGACCCGGTCACTTCACACGCTTTATCGGCCGCAGCTGCAATTAATGTCATCCCGGCAGGTATACCTGTATCTTGTGCCGCTTTTGCGGTTATTTTCCCCAGCGGCTGTGCCTGCGTTATCAGATCGGGCAGCATTCTGGGTTCGACCGGCACTGCCTGCCACTTCCAACCGCGCTTTCCCTCCCACTGCTGTTTTTTATAATCGAAGGGAATATACCCCACCTGGCAGCCGACGGAATCAACAAAACTGCCCGTCATCAGGTAGGTCAAATAGCCGGAGAGCAGAAGGTACTTATGTGTTTTCTTCCAAATCTCAGGTTGATGGGTGGCTATCCAATTTACTTCAGCTTCCGCCTGCAAGTAAGCGACTGTTTCGCTTGCCCCTGCCAGTGCAAAGGCGGCACCCCAGAATCCACTAAGTGGAGGCAAACCTTCAGTGCGTCTCTGGTCTAGCCATATAATGGCCGGCCTCAGCGGCTCACCATTTTCATCCACATTGACTACAGTTCCACGCTGCGTTGTAAGTGCAACCGCAGCTATGCTGTCCTTTTTCACTTCCGGTTTTTGCCACAATCCGTGGCAGGCCTGGCAGATCGCATCCCAGAAAACCTTCGGCTGTTGTTCTGCCAGTCCCGGCGCATCAGAAACATAGGGCGCATAGGGTATTTGCTTTTTTGCTATCAAAGTACCCCGCGGGTCGAAAATCAGCGCACGTACACTCTGCGTCCCCACATCAATAGAAAGTAAATTCTCAGCCATGCCAGCCTCCTGTTATCTAGTTTCTAAATCCCCAGCGTTTATTACGTTGTTCATCTGTCATATCCAGTGCCAGTGTGCCCCCCGGGTTCATCACGTGATGCGGATCAAAGTGATTCCGCAGCACACGTATGACGTCCAGTTCCTGCTTGCCGATCTGCTCTTCCAACCAGGGCGCGGTTTGTTTGCCGATACCATGGTGGTGGCTCATTGCAGCACCCGCTTTTAAAATAGCTTCAAGCACACTATATTGCAGCTCAAGATATTCGTTTATATCGCGCATCTTCGCCACAAAAATAAAATACAGGTTGCCGCCCTGTGGATATGCATGAGAAAGGTGCGTCATACAGATCGTTTTGGGGCGCGCTTTAATAATTGCCCTCACGTCCTCATGTACTTTCGGTAGATTTTCCCATGTGACAGCACATTCAAGTGTATCGATCAGGATACCGTAGTCCATCAAATCCTCACGCATAACAGGGTCTATGAAACGGCTCTTCTCCCACGCCTGTGTGACCCTGG
>JAPLHL010000097.1 GCA_026389655.1 Chloroflexota bacterium | reverse complement strand
GCTTAACAGGGACCGGAAATAGCACTAACGCCGTCCTCATTGCTTGAAACACCAGGTCAGGCTTTCCTTTGTTCCTGCCCTTCTATAACCTTCTGGTATTTCTCGTGAATTACTTTCCTGTCGAATTCCCAGAATTCCTTTAGCATATCATCCTGCTCTTCCTTGCTGAAGTAATCGAGGCAGGGATAGAAAAAATGTTTATCTTCCTTTTCTATATGGACCGGGTAGAAATTGCCTATCGTTTCCAATAGCAACGTGATTTCTTTAAGAGACTGCCTGTCCCCACTAATATATTTTTCCCTGGCTGCCAGCAGTGCGGTTACCAACTTGCGTGCGCTTATGTGTTCCTCGATAAGCTCATTCATGATTTTAGCGTGTTCGGGTTCAAGCTTTTTGGTAGCCAGCGCCCTAAACAGTATGTCTTCCTCTTTTCCATGATGCACCCGGTCGGCATACGTACGCATAAAATCGACGGCAATCATTAGGAACCCAACATCCGGCTTATTGCTCTCATCCATTTTCTTGATTTCTGCGCGCAGCAGCGCAGCCATCCGTTCTATCAGCCTATGCTCTATCATTAAGGGGCCAATCGGTTTCATCCTACTCACCTCTCTGGATATTCTTTAATCACCGGCTATTATAGCTTGCGCCATAATTCTTTCCCGCATTATTCATAAATCTATCGTCTTATTGCCGTTAACCCTTCTTTCTCCTCGAATACACTTCAATCAAGAAAATATTCAGCGTCACAGCAAGAATTATAGGGATGGTAATAAGCCAAAGGTTCCCCAGGATATCAATTCTGAAATACAGGCAAATCAGGAGCATAGCATAGGTGAATATTATCCCGAACATCCCGCATGCCACAGCCAGATAAATATAAATAGCCGTCTTCATCTTTAGCCCCGCATAATCAATAATATACTATCTTGACCTTACGGCCTACTCCATTATCACATTGCACGGTCTATTGCCCCCTAGTACAATTTCCAGATACCAATGACCTACAAAGAGATATATATTGCTTCTACAGGGACAAAGATATGCCTGTCAATCTGGGAAAACAGCAAGGATGGCCCTGTCGTAATTTTTATTCCCGGAACAATGGCCCGCCCTTTGTTGCTATCGTATCCAAAGGCGAACCTCTTTTTTCTTTGGACTATGTCAGTCTGGTGTTCGATAAAATCAAAGCCCCTTCGAAGGAGATACTCGTATTCAATCTTCCATGTCACCTGATATTCAATGAGTACGTCAATGAGGTGCTGGATCCCATCGCTGATAAAATAAGAGAATATGCAGACAGGCAGACCATTTTTTCATTGCTTCAGCCCCCCTGCTGCTAATTAATTCTTAACCATAAAAACAGCTGGACGCTTTTCCTTAAACGCTTTCAATCCTTCTTTTCCATCTGCATTATCGGCACAACTGCGTAAAGCCATGCGTTCCTTCTCAATATGAGTCTCAAACGGATTGTTGAAAGAATCCGTTAATAGCTGCTTTGACCAGCCGAAAGAACTGAGTGAAATCCCCGACAACTGGTGAGCCATTTGCATTGCTTCTTCGACTGCAGACCCGTCTTTTACGACCCTGGTTACCAGACCCCACGATAAGGCTTTTTCTGAAGAAATCGGTTTATCAAACGCAACAATTTCAAGGGCACGCGCAAGTCCCACGAGCCTGGGAAGAGTAAATGTACCGCCTCCATCGATACAGAGGCCTTTCGATGTATACGCCTGCTGGAGAACTGCTGATTCAGCCATCACACGGAAATCACAGGCGAGCGCCAGTGAAAAACCTCCGCCTGCTGCAACACCGTTTATGGCTGCGATGACCGGTTTATTCATCCTGCGTATCTCAAGTACCGTCTGGTGAAATGCCGCTGCCAGCTTATGAAAGGCAGCGACAGTGCCCGCCTGAAAATCGCTAACCCATTTCAGATCACCACCTGCACAAAAAGCTTTTCCTTCGCCGGAAATCACGATGCCTCTTATACTATTATCCGCCGCCAGGCCAATTATAGTGCGCGCCACGTTGTCTATCATCTCGAAATCAAAGGCGTTGAAAAAAGATGGCCGATTAAGGATAAGCCTGGCTATTTCCTTATCCTGCACGATTAAAACACTGTCCGGCATATCCAACCTCCCCCTGTTTTTCCTCAGATTATATAACCGTGTAGAAATGCCCGCAACAGCGATCAGGTATACTATCAATAGGCATTACTAAATACCTATTGATACGCAGGCGACTGCTGCTATAATTATCAGTGGGGGGTGACTTATGGATATTCAAATGACAAGTGGAATTTTAGGAATAGTGTGTCTGGGATTCGCGGCGATAGGCACATTTCTATTAGTCCCAAACCGCGAGTTGACCGGGAGGGAAAGGCTGGGGATACACACGATGTTCTGGGCTTTTATAATTTATGCGATGTGGATCATTTACCAGCTTGTGTGGATTGACAAAAGATGGACTACCTGGGACAAGTATTTCTATATGAGCTTCCCTTTTCTCCTTGGCCTGTTACTCAGCTTGCTGGCCGAATATAATTCCAAGCAACCTCCCATTAACATCGAGGACCAGCGGATCAGGAAAATCACGACTCAAACCTGGAATAGATTACCCACCAACGTGAAAAGAGGGCTGCAGGCAACAGTCATGAATATGCAGGGAATCCCGCAATGGAGCGAGCTGGATAATGAGATTGTAAAACCCGGAATAATAAACGCCGCCAAATGGTTCCCCATCCTACCGTTGCCAGCCAGGGGTATCCTCCATCTATCAATCAACGATTGTAATAAGCTACCCGACGCTGTTATCGCAGGCGCACTTGCACGCGAGTTAGCCCATGCCTACCAGTCCACACACACACCATTCGACACGGATGCGATAGATAAAGCCGGTGGTACGTTGCCCATTAAATGGGGTTTCAAGAAGGAATTGGAAGCGTTAGTAAGTCAAAAATAATAGAAGCCGGCAGCACCATGGATCAGTCCAGTAATGGTTTGCGGGCATTCAGCTAAGGCAGTCTGAACGAAAGCTGGCCGGGTTGGGTCAGATAAATTGCGGGGGCAGCATCGTAATTTACGAGTTCTCCCTGCACAGTGACATGTACAGGTATCTGCGCCACATACCCATAGCTCCAGAACGGGCTGGGCATATAAACAAGCCTTCCTTCACGTGTCGCACCAATAATCAAACCCTGGTCCTGCAGGCTGAATCCGCCGCCGAAATAGTTGTTAAGTACAGGAAGCAGCAAGGGTAGATTGCCCGGGGTTATTATTACCCTGAACTGCGATGTATAATCCCGCCAGCAATCAGGACAGTATTCGCCGTCGCCGGCGTTATTGGCAGCACCCTCCTGAACATCCTTCATAAAGAACATAAAAGTCCACGGGCGAGAAGTTCCCTGTCCACTGACACGTGTGGGCAGCCAGCTCGAAATGTAAGTCACATCGCCTTCGACACGCACCGTTTCTCCAAGGTGGTGCAGTAACACCTGTGTGTCCACTGCGGAGATAGATAGAATTTGCGGGGATGAGGGAATGGAAGAAGTAGCAGGTGCATTTACGGTCAAACTGACTGTACTCTGCACTGACCTGCTGCCGTTACTCGCAGTAAGTATGTAGGTGGTTGTCTGATCAGGCTTGACTTCTAAACTACCGTACTGGGACTGCCCGCCAAGACCGTTGTTGATCGTTACTGCCGACGCACCTGTGACATTCCATTGAAGCAAAGCCGTTTGACCGGCCGTTATTGACGATGGTGTCACCTGGAAACTGGTTATGTTAATATCAGGCGAAACACATGAAACGATGGCGAAAACAGGTAACATGCATAAAATAGCTGCAATCAAAACATAAATACGGCTCATTTGCCACCTCTCCATTTTCAGTCCGGTACAAGAAGGATTGTACAATCATGGGATTACAACAGCAAATCGGTTCTCACGTACAAATAACCACCTCCGCTATAACAGGCACCGTATCAGCAAGAATTACTATTCGTGCTTTGGCAGCACTACCTGTAGCTGTTGGCATCCACACGCCACCAACTCCTGCCCATGCTATATCATTTAGCTATTTTTTCTTTCGGCACAGAGGCCATTGTATGCATGGCCTTGGCAATAAGAGTTTTGGTTTTGCCTTTGACAGAATAAACCTCAGCTTCAGTAAATAGTATCTGTTTACCCGGTTTGGATACCCAGGCCCTGCATTCCAAATATTCGCCGGATGCCGGTCTGAAATAGCTTATTTTAAACTCCACAGACAGGATTCGATGACTCTCCGGGACCAATGAGTAGCAGGCATAACCCGCTGTATGGTCAGCCATGGCAGCTATGACTCCTGCATGCACAAAACCATCTTGTTGACGAAGATGCTTCTTGATTTTAATACTCGTGCTGAATTCACCCGGCTTCATAGACAGAGGAGTTAATCCGATTTCTTTTGTAAATCCCTGTACCGCATCCCTTTTCAGAAACTCCAGGCGGTTTTTATCCACATTCATGGTAATCCCTCCATCGTGCATTGATTATAGCCCTTTTTACGCCTCGGTTTTGATAACCCTATTTGAATTAAAACTCTGTTAATAGCAGATTGATAGATATTATGGTATATTATTTACTTGATTAATGAGCCGTAAAATATTTCACCACCCTGACTGTATGGTAACCGATTGTGCTGATGCATGCTGCCGCTACGGGGTTGACGTTCTGCCGGAAGAGTACGAGAGAATAATATCCCTGAATATTGCTTCTTCCAAAGAATTCACCAAACCTTATGAAAGCGACGGGGAAATTCTCTACAGGACAAGAGTACGCAAAAAGGGCTGTATATTCCTTCAGCCGCAACGCGGTTGCCGCTTGCATTCCACAGGTCACAAGCCAATTACCTGTCTGACTTTCCCCAAAAACCTGCAAGAGGCAAGGGAAGCCTTCCAGGATGGTTATTTACCCTGCTTTGACCTAAATCAAGTAGTAAGCCCCGAAGATACCCCTTAGCAGTCAGGCGCCGTTAGCTCAGCAGTCGTAATGTAATTAAGGGGGGTCATACACATATATGGCCGGTGTCAATGTAATCAATAGTGATATATTGAAAGGTATCATCTGTTACTATTCAGGCTCCGGCAATACTAAATTGGCCTGCCAGTACATTGCGAATAACATCAAGAACGCCGAGTTCAAGCTGTTTAATATTGCAAGGGAAGGTATGCCGGACCTTGGTTCTTATGACATCGCCGGATTCGCCTGCTTCACGGATTTTATAGAGCCGCCCTACTTAATCCGGGCTTTCCTGGATAAATTAAACCGGCAAACCAGGAAACCGGCGTTTGTCTTCAATACATACGGCTTTATCAGTGGCAAGACCCGAATCACTCTAGATAAATGGGTTACGGCAAAGGGGTTCAAAGTCCTTGCTGGACACTCTCTGCACACGCCTGAAAGCTACCCTCCGATGATAGCCGGCGGCATGGGCAATGAGCACGCTCCCAATGAAAAGGAGATCAAGGAGTTCAACAGGTT
>JAPLHL010000365.1 GCA_026389655.1 Chloroflexota bacterium | reverse complement strand
ATCATTTTATCCAACCGGCTCTTTAGCTCGCCCACATTAACGCAGGCATACCGTCTTTCCAAATTTTTTAACTCAAGGCCTTCTTCAAGTAACCGAAGACGCAGCATCGCCTCCTCGGCCATCTTAGCTGCAGGACCAAGTTCCTCTTCCTCAACCTCAATTGTGAGAGGACCCTCAAGATATCTCTCAAGGCTTGCCGAATTTTTCATGCGCCGCCCGTTTATATGTGACGCTGCCGAGGGGCCAAGCCCCACATATTCACCACCACGCCAATAGTTGAGATTATGCAGGCATTCCTTGCCCCGTAGCGAGAAATTAGAAATTTCATAGTGTTTAAACCCGTGCTGTCTGAGATACTGCACTACCTCTTCGAAAAGTATTGCCTGGCCGTCGTCTTCAACCAGGTCTTCGGGCGGGCTGACAGCAAATGGGGTGTTTTTTTCAATCGATAGACAGTAAGCGGAGAGATGCGTCAACCGCCGGATTTCCAGTTGCGTAAGAGTGGTTACCAGGCTTTCCGCGGTCTGACCGGGCAACCCGATGATAACATCGGCAGATATGTTTTCGAAGCCACACCGGGCGGCAGTATCAATTGCATCTATGGCAGTACGGGCATTATGAATACGCCCGGCTTTCTTAAGTTCATTATCATTCAGTGACTGTACGCCGATAGAGATCCTGTTTATGCCCAATGAAAAGGCCATGCTGAGAAAATCAGCATCAGCCGACTCGGGGTTGACCTCGATGCTCGCTTCCTGTAAATGCCCCATATCCAGATGTTGGGACAATCCTTTTATGAGTGCTTCAAGCCGTTTTGGGCCGAGGATGCTGGGAGTACCGCCTCCGATATAGAGTGTCTCAAACTCCATATCCCGGTATTTTCCCGCTTCTAAAAACAATGCATCCAGGTAACTGTCCAAAAGCGCTGTTTTTCCCGGCACGGAATAGAAATCACAATAGTGGCATTTTCTGACACAGAAGGGGATGTGAATATATAGCCCCGCCATATCGCTATTCCTCAATTTTCATGAGCGATAAGAATGCTTCCTGCGGCACTTCCACAAAACCAACCATCTTCATTTTCTTCTTGCCCTCTTTCTGTTTTTCCAGTAACTTTCTTTTTCGTGTAATATCGCCGCCATAACACTTGGCAATAACATCTTTTCTCATTGGGAAAATATCTGCACGTGCAATGATCTGCGCTCCGATGGCGGCCTGGAGAGGTATCTTGAATAAATGCCTGGGGATGACTTTGCTGAGCTTATAAATCAGAGCTTTGCCCCTGATTGAAGCCGATTCTTTGGGAGCGATGTAAGACAGTGCGTCTACTACGCCGTTGTTCACCAAAATGTCCACCTTAACAAGGTCTCCGGTACGATAGCCATACATTTGATAGTCCATACTGGCATAGCCACGGCTAACGCTCTTTAACCTATCATAAAAGTCGATAATCATTTCAGCCAACGGAAGATCATAGCTTAGAATGGAGCGCCTTTCGTCGGGATGCTCGATCTGGACCAGTACCCCTCTCTTGGCATCAGAGAGTTCCATACACGGCCCTACATAGTCTGAAGGAACAATTATCCTGGCACGAATAATAGGCTCTTCAATATGATCTATCTGCCCAATAGGAGGAAATTTGGACGGGTTATCCAACATCATAATTTCCCCGTTTGTACAAACAACCTTATATATAACCGACGGCAAGGTCGCGATGATGTCCTGCTCATACTCACGTCTTAAACGTTCCAGGGCAATTTCCATATGCAACATACCCAGGAACCCTATGCGATATCCAAAGCCAAGAGCGGCCGAGTTTTCTTTTTCAAAAACAATTGAGGAGTCATTAAGGTTGAACTTCTCCAACGCCACGCCAAGCTTGGCGTAATCACTTGTTACGATAGGATAGACACCACAATATACCATCGGCTGCGACTTCCTGAACCCGGGAATAGCCTCCACCTCCAGATGATCAGCCGATACAACC
>JAPLHL010000015.1 GCA_026389655.1 Chloroflexota bacterium | reverse complement strand
TCAGATAGAGGGTCCTATGCAGGCTAAAGTTACCCGCAGGGTGGAAAAAATTCGAATCCGGTTCGGTATCAGGGATAAAATACTGATCTCATTTCTTGCCCTGTCGCTGATTTCGGTAGGAATAATTAGTTCACTGTCTTTGCGCTATATCGGCTCCGTAGGAACGCTGACCAAGGAATACAGCGCATCCATGGGTGAAACTGTAATGTCGGTAACCATTTCAGCGTTGGAAGACCAGGGCAGGCGCACTATTTACCAGAAAGCCCTGGATGTCTCAAAAGAAGTCTACTTTTATCTCCAATTGCATCCTGATCTGGACCAGGCAGCAATGATGAAAGATGACAAGTTGAATTCTATAGCTGTTGAAAAGGTGGGGAGGACGGGATATACGACTGTCTATGACAAGACGGGAAAGGTTCTCTTCGCATCAGATGCGGCCATGGTAGGCGCCAACCTGCGCCAGCAGGGCGGCGAACCTTCGTATTATTCTTCGATCTTTGAAAGGAGCCTGCTGGGCGGCGAAGTATCAGGTTATTATAAGTATAAGGAGGCAGGGGGAACGACGGATCGTACGAAATATATGTATGCCGTGCCCATCGAATCAAGCAACCTGATAGTATCGGCCTCTACATTCCTGGATGAGTTCTCGTCTGCAGCCGAGGATACCAAGAGCCAGATCGCTTCGGCAGTTGAAGATATGAGCAAACAGGTTGATAAACAGTCCCGTGAGGCCGAGTTGATATTTATTGCAGTCATTGTAGCTATGGTGGTTGTGGTATCAGGCGTGTCTTTCCTGTTATCTGAGACTATAACAAGGCCGATCATGGCCCTGACCAAAGGATCGGAGCAGCTTGGTAAGGGTGAGCTTGATTATGCTATTAAAGTAAACACCGGCGACGAGATGCAGGTGCTGGCCGATAAATTCAATGCCATGAGTATGACGCTCAAGGAATCATACAGTAACCTTGAACAGAAGGTGATAGAACGCACCGAGAAAGAGCGGGAGCGTGCCGAACAGCTACGCACCATTAACGAGGTCAGCCGGAAAATCAGTTCCATTGTGAATTTGGATGAGTTGCTGGCATATGTAGGCAACTTGTTGCGGCAGACGTTCCACTTTCATAACGTGAACATATTTTTATTCGAACCGAGCTCAGGTAAGCTGATGCTGAAAACACTGCATTTTAGTGGTCAGAAGAATGTGATACCGGTGGGTGTCCCGCTTGAGATGGATGAGCAGGGGATTATAGGCAAAGCCGCAACATCGGGTGAGTACGTGCTGGTCAATAATCTGGAGGCGGAGCCTGATTATAAGAAACATGAAGGTACGATTGAGACGAAGTCAGAGCTTGCTGTGCCTGTTAAAATGGGTGGTAGAGTGCTGGGAGTGCTGGATATTGAAAGCACGGATATCGACGGTTTTGATGAGGCTGATGTATTCACTGCGCAGACGCTGGCGGACCAGCTTGCAGTTGCCATCGAAAATGCCAGGCTGTACCAGGAGACCAGGCAGATGGCGGTGACAGAAGAGCGCAACAGGATGGCCCGGGAGATACATGATACTCTTGCCCAGGGTTTTACGGGTATCATTTTACAGCTTGAGGCTACCGAGCAGGCCCTTGGTGATACCACTGAAGATGTACAGAAACACCTGAACCAGGCGCGCAGCCTGGCACGCAAGAGCCTTCAGGAGGCCAGACGTTCGGTCTGGAATCTCAGTCCGCAGGCATTGGAGCAATTGAGAATAGACGAAGCGATCAAGCATGAGGTGGACCGCTTCAGACAGGACCATGAGATAGATGCTGTATTTACATTATATGGTGAAAAACGTGAAATCCCGCCCGAGATGGGGACTGCTTTATTCCGCATCTGCCAGGAATCACTGGCCAACATTACCAAACATGCGAAGGCAACACAGGTGGAAGTTGCGCTTAACTTTGACACGTCGAATGTGGAGCTTATTATCAAAGATAATGGCGTGGGCTTCGATCTTGATACGGATGGGAAAGTGGGCAAGGGCGGCGGCTACGGATTAATTAGTATGCGTGAAAGGGCGCTGGGGCAAAACGGCAAGTTTGAGGTACAAAGTGAAAAAGGTGTAGGCACGGTAATCAAGGTTTCTATCCCGCTTGCATAGGAGGTAAGTGAGTGGATTCGATTAAGATATTAATAGTTGATGATCACCCTGTAGTAAGGGAAGGTATCGGCGCTATGTTAAAGCGCGAACCCGATTTCAAAATCGTGGGGGAGGCGTCAAACGGTTTGGAAGCTGTCGAGCAAGCTCGTGAACTGTCGCCGGATGTAATATTGATGGACCTGCGTATGCCGGAAATGGATGGCGTAGAGGCTATTTCAAGGATAAAGGAAGCGAAGCCGGAAGTTAAGTTCATCATCCTTACGACCTTTTCCGATGACGAGTATATATTCAAGGGAATTGCCGCAGGGGCGAGAGCGTACCTGTTGAAAGATGCGCCTAGAGAAGAGCTTTTTAAGGCTATACGTGCGGTATCCAGGGGGGAATCACTGATTCAAACGGTAGTTGCTTCCAGGGTGTTGGATAAACTGGCCGAGTTGTCCAGGAAAAATCCGGGTGCAGAGACGCTTTCAGAACGGGAAGTTGAAGTACTGAGGTTGATGGCTAAAGGTGTTTCCAACAGCAATATAGCCGAAGAGTTGTCCATCACACAAAGTACGGTAAAAACTCACATTACAAGTATATTTCAGAAACTAAATGTGACTACGCGAACAGAAGCTGTGACCACGGCTTTAAAACGCGGCATTATTCAACTTTGATCATACTTTAGTATGATTTTTTATCACCGTATAGTCTGATTATGGGGTCAACCCTAATATCTGGCAAAACCAACCTATCTCCTGATTATACGTATATGGTATTTACGTTAAACTTAAGGCATAACTTTATATACGGATAATTAGGAATGATAAGTTCGGAACAGTTAGCTAAAGCTAGCAGTAATAATAATGTCTTGGTTTCCGAGGTTTCCTTCGGGAGCGGCGAGGTAAAGCTGACAGGCCGGGTGCTTTATCCGGGTACAGGTGATGCCGTCCCCGGCGCAGTTATTTGCCATGGGTTTGGCGCCTGTTACCGCACAGTGGAAGAACCGGCACGTATGCTGGCTTCACAGGGTATTGCCGTGCTGATCTTTGATTTCCGGGGACACGGAAAAAGCGACGGCATCGTGGACGAAAATATCGTTGCCGATGTTATCGATGCATGGAATTTTCTTTCCAGTTACCCGGGTGTGGATGGCGGGCGTATGGCGCTGGCAGGCCATAGCATGGGTGCATTGGCAGCCATACTGGCGGCAAGAGAAATCAAACCGCGTGCTTTGATAGCTATGTCCTGTCCTCCGGAAATAAACGGGGATTTATCTAAGCTATCATTTGAAGTACCTGTTGAGCTTTTAGACGGGAAAAAACCCGTGAGAGAATATCCTCGAGATGGTTCTTTACCCTGGGTAAAGGGTTTTGCCGGCGTTATTTCGCAGTTATGGATGCGGATAGCCGGATATAAAGTGAGAGTTAATTGGACGAAATTCTTCAATATTTTCAGCAAGGCCAGGCTTACTGCAGTTATACGTGACCTTAGAGAGTGTGCAATGCTGTTCGTGCATTGCGATGGTGACAGCATAACCCCGTATACTACCGCAGTGGCACTCTATGAAACCGCCAGAGGCCCCAAAGAGATACTGATTTCCGAGGGAGGGTTTCACTCTACCCCGCTGCTGGCAGGCAGGGTACGGCGTAATTGGACCGACTGGACAGTGAATACACTGAAGTCGCTAAAGATAAAAAATAGTGCGTGCAGACAATTAGTGAGGAAAAATGGAAGAACTGATTAAAGTGATGATCACGGATGACAATGAAGTCGTCAGTGAAGGCCTCAAGAGTATTTTTGAGGCGCATAAAGACATTATCGTAGTC
>JAPLHL010000419.1 GCA_026389655.1 Chloroflexota bacterium | reverse complement strand
AAAAAATTCCTGAGCGGATTGAAGGACTTAGCGAGGTTGCATATAACCTGTGGTGGAGTTGGCATTCAGATGCCAGGCAACTGTTCAAAAAACTGGACAGGTCACTATGGAAGTCCACTGAGCACAATCCCGTTGCTTTGCTGAATCAGATACCCTACCATCAGCTTGTAGCCAGTGCAGGAGATGCTGATTATTTGCGCAGGTATGATGCCTGTATGGAGGAGTATCGGAATGGAGTATCGCCGTCCGATACATGGTTTGCCAATAAACACTCTGAACATCTAAATAGGTTAACTGCCTATTTTTCGCTGGAATTTGCCGTTCATAATTCGCTTCCCCTGTATGCCGGTGGTTTGGGTGTGCTGGCGGGTGACGCGTGATCGCTCCTGACGGTAAATTGCTGACTGTATCTGTTCCCCTGGACAGTATTTCCGTATTCGTTTCTGCCTGGAAGGTCAATCTCGGACGGGTGACGCTTTATTTACTGGATACTAATTTGAACGAAAATCCCCAGGCGTACCGCGGGCTTTCAGCCAGGCTGTATGGTGGAGACAGGGAAATACGTCTATTGCAGGAATTGGTCATTGGAGTGGGTGGTGTTCGGATATTGAGAGCTTTGGGCATAAACCCGTCAATATGGCATGCTAATGAAGGGCACACGTCCTTTATGATGGTGGAGCGTATACGTGAGATGGTCCAGAAGGGTATTTCATTGGAGGATGCCACCAGCGTTGTAAGAGCCTCTACAATATTTACGACGCATACACCGGTGCCGGCGGGCAACGACGCCTTTTCTATAGATCTTGTCGATAAGTATTTTCATAACTATTGGGGGCAGCTTGGCCTTGAGCGGGACAGGTTTATGAAATTCGGTACGCTTGATTCGGATAGGTCGTCTTTTAACATGACTGTACTCAGTTTAGGATTGGCTGGTTTTACAAATGGCGTTAGTAAACTCCATGGCCAGGTTTGCAGAAAGATGTGGCATCCGCTATGGCCTGACCTGCCTGAAGAAAATGTGCCGATCACCTCGATAACGAATGGAGTCCATGCCCCCACTTGGCTGGCACCCCAGTTTGACCTTCTGTTCAGGACGTATTTAGCGGACGATTGGATTAAACGGCAAGATGAGTTATCCATGTGGGAAAATATACACAATATTCCCGATCAAGCTATGTGGAACATGCACCGGTGGTTAAAGCTCAAACTCATTGGTGCAATATTGGAAAGGGCAAGACACAGATGGTCGCAGTCAAACGTGGCTCCAATTCAGCCCCTGGCAATGGGTGCCCTGCTGGATTCGGAGACCTTGACCATTGGATACTGCCGGCGGTTTACCGGCTACAAAAGGCCTACGTTGATTTTCAGGAACATGGAGCGGCTGAAGAAAATTATAAATCGGGACCTTCAGCCGGTTCAGATTGTTTTTGCCGGCAAGGCGCATCCTAACGATGAAGATGGGAAAAGACTGATGCAGCAGGTATACAATCTGGCTAAAGATCCCCAGTTCGGTGGTAGGATAGCATTTGTGGAAGATTATGATATGCATTTAGCCAGGGACCTGGTGAGGGGAGTGGATGTGTGGTTGAATACCCCCCGTTTTCTGATGGAAGCCAGTGGCACCAGCGGGCAGAAAGCCTCGATGAATGGAGTTTTAAATTTGAGTGTGCTGGATGGATGGTGGTTTGAAGCTTATAACGGCTATAACGGGTGGGGTATAGAAGAGAAAGCAAATGTCAACCTTGAGGAACAGGATGATCGCACTGCCAATACAATCTACGACCTGCTCGAAAATAAAATTGTTCCTCTGTTTTATGATGTCGATGTGGCTGGCACGCCTCTTGGTTGGGTCAAGATGATGAAGGAAACCATGCGCTCGAATTCACCATTCTTCAATACTAGCCGGATGGCCAAGGAATATGCGGAACATTTTTATCTGAAAGCATTGGAGTCTGCTGAGGGAAAATAGTAATTATACGCATTGTGCATTATGTACAATTTTGCTAACTTATATACAGGATGAAGAAACAGTTTAAGAAGATTGGCGTATTGACCAGTGGTGGTGATGCCCCCGGGATGAATGCTGGCATAAGGGCTATCGTACGTTGCGCTGTCTTTCACGGCCTGGAAATTGTCGGCATCAGGCGGGGCTACTCAGGCCTGATTAATGGGGAGTTCCAGAAGTTCTCCCGGCGCTCTGTAGCGAATATTATTCAGAGAGGCGGGACCATTCTGGAAACCTCGCGATGTCCTGAAATGCATGAAGGAGCTGGCAGGGCAAAAGCTATTGAAGCGCTCAAGAATGAAGGTATTGATGGTTGCGTGGTTATTGGTGGTGATGGCACGTTTAGGGCAGCGGAAGTACTGGGCAATGAAAGCGATATCGGATTTATCGGCGTACCCGGGACCATAGATAATGACCTTTGGGGGACCGATTTTACTATTGGATTTAATACGGCGGTGAACACTGCGCTCGACGCTATCGATCGCATAAGGGACACTGCCTCTGCTTTTGAAAGGATATTTTTCGTAGAAGTCATGGGGCGTAATTCGGGTTTCATTGCTCTGGAAGTAGGTATGGCTGGTGGGGCGGAGCAGATTATTATTCCTGAAGTTAAGATAGACCTCGAGGAGCTTTGCCAGAATCTAAAAGATAGTTTCAAACGGGGAAAGCGGAGCAGCATCATTGTCGTGGCTGAAGGAAACCATACGGAAGATACGATAAATATTGCCAAATATGTAGGATTAAGGTTGAAAGTGGAAAGCCGTGTTTGCACACTTGGTCATATTCAGCGGGGTGGTTCTCCCTCATCGACTGATAGGATATTGGCAAGCAACCTGGGAATAGCTGCGGTCGAAGGCTTGATAAATGGCAAAAAAGGCCATGCAGTTGGTGAAGTTAATAGTAAGATTGTTTATACTCCATTTAAGGAAACCTGGGAAAAGAAAAAGAGTATCGACGACCGTTATTTTAAATCCATACCCATACTGTCTCTCTAATATTTTGCTGTGCCTTTAATCTCCTTTTCACTATCCACTAACGCTCGGTGTCGTGACAGTTAGAATTGTACGCCTCATCTCGTATATAATTTTAAATCCTGTAGGAGGTTCGATCTATGGAAATAGTAAAGTGGTTTGCAGATCTGGGCAAGACTGATGTAAATAAGGCTGGTGGAAAAGGCGCCAATCTTGGCGAGTTGGTAAAGGCCGGTTTGCCGGTGCCGGGCGGCTATGTCGTCACTGCACAGGCGTACCTGCTTTTTACAACGGAAAGCGGCCTATCGCAAAAAATCGCGCATTCAATAGAAGGGATGGACGTTGACGATACCAACGCTTTGCAGGCTAAGGCCAGGGAAGTCCAGGAAATGATTATCGGTACGGACATGCCACCCACTATCCGCAGTGAAATTCTCAAGGCTTATGAAGAACTTTCGAAGAAAGATGGGGTGAAGTCACAATTTGTGGCCGTACGGTCATCAGCTACTATGGAAGATTCGGAACAGGCATCCTTCGCCGGCATGAATGCTACTTTCCTCAATGTACATGGTAAAGAGGATTTAATCAGGAAAGTCAAAGAGTGTTGGGCTTCCTTGTACGGTGCGCGTGTCATTTTTTATCGCTCAAAAAAGGAGTTTCTCGAAGAGCCTGTTATTGCGGTGGTTGTACAGAAGATGGTCAACTCCGAAAAGGCCGGTGTTATGTTCACGGTTAACCCCAGTAAC
>JAPLHL010000132.1 GCA_026389655.1 Chloroflexota bacterium | reverse complement strand
GTATCCCCGTGTTGGCGAAGTTTGCTCAAGATGTCATCGGATTGCCTGTTGATGATAAAGCCGCAAATGAAAATAGTTGTTCCTATGATAAATCGGGGGTCCATAAGCCACTGATTGGTATACCCGCCGGAAAGGGTAAATACGTAGTATCCGTTCAGAGATGCGTTCATCAAATTAAAAAAGATGCCGGAAAGTATTACGGACAGCGGCATTTTCTCGTTCGAACTTTTTAAACTAATGGGGTAGATAAAGGCACGGTGTATATAGTGAGCTTCCCAAAGTAGAAGAAACACTATCGATGTTATTGATAAAGGCGCCTTACCGAAGATAAAACACAATGCAAATATCAGGGGTGAAACTGCCTCCATTACTATCCAGCCGATTTTGCTATCCAGGGCCAGTCCCCATCCGCTCCTGATATGTCTCCCATACGGTGCCACGATGAAAAGTAATGCTATAAAAATTATCGGCGATAGTATCAGCCAGGCTATTAAAGTGATATTGTAAATTGGGTCTGAAGTCATATCTGGTGTAACACCTGCTTTTTATCTAGATAGCCGTTATCTTTAAACCATCTGACAGCATCGGTTATGGTCTCCCTCACGGGACGGGGATTATAGCCAAGCTCCCTGGTGGCCTTACTGTGGCTGATACTTTTATTGCTCTTCAAAGCGTTCAGGGAAGCCCTGGTGAAAATAGGTCTAGTCCTTATAAGCTGTGATGTCACGGTTACAATTGGTGCGCAAAACTCCGCTACGCCCATCGGGCAGACCAGGGTTGGCGCTTTTCTTCCCGTTATCTCCGCTACCATCCGTGCCAGTTCTCCCACCGATAACCAGTGCCCTGACAGCAGGTAACTCGATCCGGCGGGCGCAATTTCCTGCGCTTTGATGGCATATTCTGCCACATCTCTCACGTCTACCCAGTCGAAGCCTCCTTCCAGCAATACCGGCAGTTTCCCTGATGCCATCAATATCAGTGCCTGGCCCTGGTGGGATGGCCGGTAATCATACGGTCCTATAATTCCTGTCGGATTAATGATAATAGCATTAAGTCCGTTCCGTACTGCCTGGCGCACCAGTTTTTCTCCTGCGGCTTTGGAGCGGTCATATGATGGTGACTTGGGAGACTCTACGAACTCGTTTGATTCATCAATCGGCTTGTTATTTGGTTCAGAGGAGAGTGAGTGGATTGAACTAAAATGGACCAATCGTCGTATCCCTGTGCGTAAACAAGCTTCAATCACATTCCTTGTCCCGTCGATGTTTACGCCTGAACAGTGCTCCCAGTCTTTCATCAATAGGGATATATGGCCGGCCAGGTGATAAACAATGTCCGCCCCCTGGAATGCACTGACCAGCGAGTCAACATCGCGTATGTCGCCTTTAACAAACTCAATTGGCAGGTCTTCCAATCCCAGGTTGCTGGTATGTGAAAATGCCCTGACCTCCTTCCCTTTGGAAAGCAAAGCCCTGACCAGGTTTACCCCGATATGGCCTGATGCGCCGGTTACGACTGTTTTCATGAATTTAATTGCGGACTGATTACAAAGGTTGTCGCAAAGTTTATAGATACAGCAAATCCTTTGTCAAATAGAAGGTCGTATGATTGCCTAATTACGAATAAAACATCGAAAAGTGGCTCGAATAGAAAATTGATAATGTGTTTTCGTGTTGATATTATTAATAGCCATGCCGAATAAACCACTGGTGACTCTGGATGAAGTGTTCAATGTCACTAGTGTTGCGCTTGTCGGCATTTCTCCTGAGAACCCGTTGTCCTTCGCTGGCTTCACGATGAACGCTCTTCAGGGAGCGGGTTTCCCTAATATATACCCTGTAAATCCCAGGTTCAACGAAGCATACGGTCTCCCCTGCTATCCGACTGTCTCTGCAATTCCCGGTCCTGTCGACCATGTGGTTGTCTGCATTCCGGCCGCCCGTGTCTTGGATCTCCTGGATGATTGTGCCAGGAAAGGCGTGAAATCGGTGCACTTCTTTACAGCGGGATTTCGTGAGAGTGGCGAGCAGAGCGGTATAGAAATGGAAGACGCCATGCTTAAAAAGGCAAGGGAAGGCGGTTTTCGCATTATCGGGCCTAATTGCACTGGCCTGTATGTACCAGGGGCGCACTTCGCAACGGCTACGCGGTTGCCTATGGAACCGGGAGGGATCGCCTTCATGTCGCAGAGTGGTGGCCACTCGCAGGATATGCCTTTGCACGCTGGTCCCCGGGGTATCCGCTTTAGCAAGGTAATAAGCTACGGTAATGCATTGGATATAGACGAATGTGAGCTGCTTGAATATTTTACCGGTGATCCTGAAACAAAAATCATCGCTGCTTATATTGAAGGCGTCAGGGATGGCGTCCGTTTCCGTCATGTTTTGCAGAAAGCTGCAGAAAAAAAGCCGGTAGTCATATACAAGGGTGGCAACAGTGAGGCCGGACTGCGTGCTGCCAGGAGCCATACGGCCAGCCTTACTTCCTCTGTTGAAGTCTTCAAAACGCTATGCCGGCAGGTAAATACAATCCAGGTCGATAGTATCCAGGAGATGATAGATGCCCTTGTTGCGCTGACCTATGCTGTTCCATACCCTGTTGAAAATAACATAGCGGTCCTGGGGGTTGGTGGCGGGCCCACGGTTGAAGCCAGTGACAGCATGGAGTTGGCAGGGTTGCACTTACCGCCTTTTTCGGAGCAAGTAAATACTGAGCTCAAGAAATTTCTTCCCGTTGCCGGTGCCATATTTGCCAATCCCTTGGATGCTACCAACCTGATGTTTCCGAATGTAATCGGTCAGGCGCTTAAAGTCCTGGGGGCTGATCCGGAAATAAATATGTTGATGTACCACATGGGATTTCACCCGACAACACGCTGGGGAAGTGGAATGTATGGCAATGACATGTTTCTTAAAATGGCTACGGAAGCTTTCCATGAAGCACATATGGAACTGAATAAGCCAATCTTATTAACGCTCGGCCCTGCGGCGGACCTGCCGTCAATGGAAGAATTTCTCAAGGTGCAGGAATCATTCGTCAAAGCCGGCTTGCCTGTGTTCCGCACGCTGGAGAAGGCTGCCGTAGCTATGGCTAGAGTAGTGGAATGGCGTAGAAAATCTGGTCGATAACGGCTTTGATGTCTATTATTGTGAATAGCTTGGAGTAATTTATGACAGAAGTGAACGAAAATAAAGGACGGATGCGGAGCTTGCTCTCCAGTCTGAGTGAACACATTTCTAACTTGAATGCCATGGTCACTGAGATAAAAATGCTGGATTCGTACGCGGTTGAAATCGAGAGTATGATCCGCACTTTTGCCGATACGGCCCACGAAGGTATTGTATTGGTACAGAATGGTAAATTTGTTTGGGTCAACAAAGCTGCCTGCGATATTTCAGGTTATACAGAAAATGAAATTCTAAGTTTGAACATGGAACTATCGATGGTGCCGGAGGACCGGGATAAATTGCATGCCCGCATGGAAATGCTTCTCGCTGGTGACATCGCCGATTTGCCTGTGGAGTGGAGGATACTGAGAAAGGACAGGACACTCAGGTACGTTAACGCGTTTGCCTACCGTGTAAAATTCCTTGAGAAGCCCGCAATCATG
>JAPLHL010000054.1 GCA_026389655.1 Chloroflexota bacterium | reverse complement strand
TGGTGGCAGCAGGCGTTAACGCCGTTGACGTCTCTATCGGCGTACCTGAGTCCAGTCATTACACCTGCGCCACGCCGGATATGCCGCAGGGATTTAATGCTGAAACGTCGGCTAAATTTAAACAGGCGCTCAACGCAGCCGTTTTAGTAGCCGGCCGCATTAATGATCCAGACGTTGCAGAAGGTATCATCAAGTCCGGCAAAGCCGACATCGTCCACCTGGGAAGGCAGGCCCTTGCAGATCCCGACTGGCCGGCAAAAGTCCAACAAGGGCGTACACAGGATATCGTAAAATGTCTTTCGTGCAACGAGGCTTGCATCGAAGGTCTGGCAATATGGCTCAGGCCTTCCATATCCTGTGTACAGAACCTGGCGGTCGGCAGGGAAGGGCAATACGCTCAACCAAAGACAGCTAAACCTAAGAATGTATTGATCGCCGGAGGCGGACCGGGCGGATTGGAGGCAGCGCGCACTGCCGCATTGCGCGGCCATAAAGTTACGCTGTATGAAAAAGATGGATATTTGGGAGGGCAGACCAAGCTGGTCGCCATACCTCCATCCAAGGCCGTCTACCAGGACGTAGCCCGGTCCAGGATAGCCGCCATAAAAGAACTCGGTGTGGATATTCACGTTGGCAAGGCCCTGACTATCGATAAGATAAAGGAAATTAAACCTGATGTGCTGATTATTGCCACCGGCTCGGAACCGGCCATCCCCAATATACCAGGCATTAGCCGTAAAAACGTGATCAGCGCACGCAAAGCACTTACTACTGAAGTCGAGGGAGATAGCATTTTGGTCATCGGCGGAGGGCTCGTCGGCTGCGAAACAGCGGACTATCTGGCGGGGCAGGGTAAAAAAGTGACTATCGTAGAAATGCTCAAGAGCACCGCTCAAGATATTGGCCCGGCAGCCCGCTTTTTCTTGAGGAAGCGGCTCAAGGAAAACCAGGTGGCTATAATGACTCAGGCAACTTGAAGAAAAGGCCAGGAGCATTGTGCCCGAAGTATACGTGATAGGTGACGCTGCCAAGCCCGGCAAGATACTTGCAGCCGTCGAACAGGGCGCAGAGACAGCGCTCAAGCTGTAAATTGACCTTTTCCCGAAAAGTGATAAAATTATCGGCCAGTTACACTATTTTTGTTAATATATACTAATGGAATTTTCACATAGCCCTGTAAAAATACAAAATGACGCTGGCAGGTGGTTCCTGGTGGTGAGTAATGTAGATGGCGGTTATCTGGTGCGCGACGCCGTTACCAGTGACCTGGTCTACCTCAAACACTGCGATATCGCATGCAATGACGATGTAGAAGCAGGTCAATAAATCGTCATTGAACCATCCAGCAGGCCGCAACAGGCGCCGTCTTAAATTCTAACAGCCTTGAGATTTGACACAAGACTGACTCGCTGATATATTTATACGGTTATTGTTTTTTCACAGGATTAAGGATATGAGCAACTATGCAATCGTAACAGCCGGCGGCAAACAGTTCAGGGTCAGGACCGGTCAGGTCATTAACTCTGAATTGCTTCATATAGAAAAGGGCAAAGACGTGGAATTAAGCCCCGTTCTTATGATATCCGATGGAGAAGAATTAATTATTGGGAGTCCTGATATAAAGGGCGCCAAGGTAATCGCTACCTGCGTGGAAGAAGGCAAAGCCAGTAAGATTATTGTTTTCCGCTATAAGAACAAGGTTCGCTCCCGCCGCAAGACGGGCCACAGGCAGCCCTACACCCGGTTGCTTATCAAAGAAATTGTAAAACCCGGCAGCAAGGTAGCCAAAAAGGCCCCCAAGGCCAAGGCAGCAGCTGGAGGTGAGAACTAATGGCACACAAGAAAGGCGGCGGCAGTACACATTGCGGCCGTGATAGTCAATCCAAACGGCTCGGCGTAAAACGTTTCGGCGGAGAGGCGGTACATGCCGGCACCATTATAATAAGGCAGCGCGGTACTCAAATACACCCCGGGACGAATGTGGGCTGCGGCAGAGATTATACGCTCTTTGCCAAGATTGACGGCGTGGTTAAATTCGAGCCCCATGCAAAGAATAAGAAAAAGGTTAGCGTATACCCAGGATAACAGGCAATGAAAGATAAGATTCACCCGAAATATTTCCCGGATGCCAACGTCACTTGCTCTTGCGGTAACACGTTTACTACCGGTTCCACCAGGCAAACCCTCAAAGTGGAGTTGTGTAATAAATGCCACCCGTTCTTCACCGGTGAGCAGAAGATTATAGACACTGCAGGCCGTGTTGAGCGCTTCAACAAGAAATATAAGCGGGAAAAGAAAGCAGAATAGGGTTTTAAACAGTAACCAAAAGGGGCGGACATCAAGCCGCCCCTTTTTTTTAGGCAAATGAATAAAGAAAGACCTTTTAATTACGGCGGACAGGCAGTCATGGGTGGTGTGATGATAAGGGGCCGCAACAGCACCGCCATGGCGGTGCGTAAGCCTGACGGGACCATCAATATCTCCAACCGCCCCCTGGCGACTCTTTATAAAGGCAAATGGAGAGATATCCCCCTTATCAGAGGGATAATAGCGCTTATAGAATCGGTGGTACTGGGGACAGGAGCCCTTATGGATTCGGCGCAAATCATTACTGAAGACGAGGATGAAAAAATTACACCAGGTATGATGTGGGGCAGTGTCATACTGGGAGTAGTCCTGGCGGTGGCACTATTTTTCGTTCTGCCCTTATTGATCGTACGTTTTTTCGACACCTTTATACCGTCCGCCATAGTAAGCAACCTGATCGAAGGGGTGGTCCGTATACTATTTTTCATTATCTATCTTGTCTTGATCGGAAGAATGCAGGATATAAGAGAGATCTTCGCCTACCACGGCGCCGAGCATATGTCCGTCAACGCCTATGAAGCTGGCGCACCGCTGGAAGTAGACTCGGTGAAAAAATATTCAACGGCCCACACACGTTGCGGGACCAGTTTCTTGCTGGTTGTGCTGGTTATAGCCATCGTGGTATTCGCCTTGCTCGGCCGCCCGTCAATCTGGATCAGCATCATGTGGCGCATCATATTAATCCCGGTCATCGCTGCAATCAGTTATGAATTGATAAAATTTGAAGCTAACTATAGCCGTAACCGGTTCGTACATTGGATGCTCACACCCGGCCTGTGGTTGCAGGCCATGACCACACGTAAGCCGTCCGACAGCCAGCTTGAAGTCGCCATTACTGCTATGAGAAAAGCACTGGAAACAGACGGCATTATCCTTCCCGGAAATCCCGCTCCGCCCCACTAGTCCGCATACGCATTCTTCTTGACAGGGCTTGTCATAAAACTTATTATCATGAAGTACTGTGTGCGGAATATATTTCTGGGAGGTAATTAATGTATTCTAATCTACTTGTCCCTCTTGATGGTTCCGCATTGGCCGAATGCGTGATTTCACATGTTCTGGCCCTTGCCAGCAGTTCCAAAAATGTGTCAATCACCTTTCTTTATGTCGTGCAGCCGCTGGATGCCCCATTAGTAAAGACAATCTACAAGAAAAAAATCGAGACGGAGTCCAGGGCAGCCGCTCAATCATACCTCAAGAAGATCTGTTCCAGGGCCGTATTCAAGGACAATTCGTCAGGCAAGGTTCTGTCCGGCAAACCGGCGGATATCATTGTCGAATATGCAGCGGCAAATAACATGGACCTTATTGTTATGGCCACCCATGGCCGCTCAGGTCCCGGCAAATGGTTCTACGGGAGCGTAGCTGAGAAGGTAGTACACTCTTCTAAAGTACCCATCTGGCTTGTGAAAGCAGCAAGCTGCCAGATGTCATACGGACACAGAAAGTTGACTGTCCTGGCCCCGCTTGACGGTTCAAAAGTGGCTGAATCGGTATTACCACACGTTAAAGAACTGCACAAACAACTGCCCCACAATAAACTGGATATCGTTTTGATGAGGGTATGTGAGGTATTCTCTCCGCCGATCACATATCCGCCCCCTATGGCCATGAGCTGGGATGAGTATCTTGATTTTGAGAAGGCCAGGTGTAAGGAGATATGCCGGAACTACCTTTTAGAAGTCCAGAAAAGGCTGAGCAAGTACGGATTGAAAACACGGATTGAAATACCGGAAGGTAATCCTGCTGAAAAACTTATTGGCTATGCAAATAAGAGTTCCGTCGACCTCGTCGTCATGTCCACCCACGGCCGTACCGGTATAAGCAAATGGGCTTTCGGTAGTATCGCAGAGAAAGTGCTGAAGGGAGCCAACTGCCCGATACTGTTAATTCGCGCAAAGTGACGTATTTACTCAAAACAATAAATACTAATCAAAGCAGGAGGATTACCCATGGAAATCTCTCTTAAGGGGAAAGTCGCCATCGTGACCGGGGCCAGCCGCGGTATTGGTAAGGCCATCGCCCTGGAAATGGCAAAGTCCGGTGCGGACCTCGTCGTGGTCAGCCGAAAAATCGCGGACCTTGAAAAAACTGCCGATGAGATCAAAGCTATGGGCAGGAAGGCAATTGCTGTAGCTGCTCACATAGGGCGGCTGGAGGATATAGCCACGGTAGTAGCGAAAGCCAAAGAAGCTTATGGGAAGATCGATATCCTGGTCAACAACGCTGCAACCAACCCGACCATGGATTCGGCCCTTGATGCCACGGACCGTGCATGGGACTCCATCATGAACCTCAATCTTAAAGGGCTCTTTTTCCTGGCGCAGGCGGTAGCGAAAGTGATGAAAGAGCATGGCGGCGGTGTCATAATCAACGTATCTTCCGTAGCAGGTGTGACGCCCGATATTCTGCCCATTTACTCCATTAGTAAGGCGGGAGTAAATATGGCAACCAAGGTTATGGCCCAGCAATGGGCGCCCTATGGCATCAGGGCCAATACCCTCTCACCCGGCCAGACCAAAACCCAGTTTAGCGAAGCGTTATGGGGCAATCCGGACATATACAAGGTCATAATGGACCGGACTCCGTTGAAGCGCATAGCCGACCCACAGGACATGGCAAACGCGGCAGTGTTTCTGGCTTCCGATAAGTCAAGTTTCATCACAGGCCAAAACTTTCTCGTCGATGGAGGGTTATCCATCTAGCCACTGACTAAATAGCTAATAATATTACGTATTCTTGAAGTAGGAGGCGCTATGATTACGTCAAGCGAATACCGGAAAAGGCTAAGCAAGATGAGGCGCAACATCTACAACAACGGTAAGCTCATTGACCGCGACTACAAGTACCTCCAGGGTGCGGCCAATGTCCTCGCCAAGACCTATGACATGATCACCGATCCCGAATTTAAGGACTATGAGGACATATTAACAGCAACGTCGCATCTGACCGGTGAAAAGATAAGCCGTTTCAC
>JAPLHL010000411.1 GCA_026389655.1 Chloroflexota bacterium | reverse complement strand
CGATCAGTGCTTCAATTTCACCTGAGACGGCCTCTCCCGCCTGCCCGGACGCCACATTATCGCCAAGGCAATTGGCAATCAGCAATGTAATGCAGTCGATGATTACGGTATCATAATCTGAAGCTACTTTTTCCAAAGCCTGTCTTATATTGCGGCTGGATTCGATGGTGTCCCAATGAGCAGGGCGTGATTTTTTATGCGCCTTTATCCTTGTTTGCATTTCATCATCCAGGGGTTCGGCAGTAGCGCAGAACAGTACCCTCTCACCCAGGTTTCTAGCCATTTCCTGCGCAAGGGTACTTTTACCGCTTCGTGCTCCGCCAACTAGCAGTATTATTTTGTTATTCGTACTATACATCTTTCATCCAGTTAGCAAGGGTATTTTGAACAGGTCGTATCCCGGCACATGATGTATTAATGTCGCCAGTGCAATAGTTAATAGCAAGGCCAGCGCTTCACCAATCTCAATCAATGCTCCATAGCAATCGCCTGTAAGGCCACCGTATAGTCTGCTGAGACAAAGTCCCAGACACAAGATCAAGGCAAATAAAGAAATCATAAGTACGGGACCTTCGATCAGTCCCGTGACAATAATGCTTATTAACAAGGCTATTGCAGTGGCAAATATAAAACCAGGCCAACTGGCGCTGCTTTTGGCGGCAAATCCCATGCCCTCGTTCCTGGCGGAAGGAAAAATCAGGATGGCGCCGCCTACCGCCCAGCGGCTTACAACGGGAAAGATAACAAACGGTGCAAGACCGACCGCACTTATTACGGAAGCATATTTCAGGAGGAGCAGGAGGCATATGCCTGTTACCCCGAATGCTCCTACCCTTGTATCTGACATGATGTTCAGCCGCTGTTCTGTTGTCTTCCCTGCGACCATGGCATCGCACGTATCAATTAAACCGTCAAGATGGTGTGCGCCGGTGATGACTGCAAGGCATGCTACCAAAATGGCACCGACAATGGGCAAAGGCAAGACTATACGCAGAACGAAATAAAGTCCTGCCAGGATGACTCCTATTAATAAACCTACCACCGGGAAAAAGGGTATCGAGCGTCCGATCATCAGCGGTACATCTTTTTTTGATGGAGGAACGGGAAAAACAGTAAGAAACCTGACTGCCGTAAAAAAGCTCATCGGTAAAGTCCTTTAATCAATATCGGATACTCCCGCTTCCGCGAAAGTGGCCATTTGCCCGAGCAAGTTCACGGCGGCTTCAGCTAGAAAAATTCCAAGAGCTGCTCCCGTCCCTTCCCCCAGGCGCATATTCAAATCAAATGCCGGTTTAAGTCCCAGATGCTTCAAGCAAACAATATGGCCCTTTTCTACGGAGAGGTGAGAGGCAATGAGATAATCCTTAGCTTGTGGGCAGATCCCTGCAGCAATCAAAGCGGCGGAACCTGAGATAAACCCGTCAATTACCACCGGGATATGATTTGCAGCTCCCGCAAGGATAACACCGGCCATGCCTCCGATCTCAAATCCTCCGACTTTGGAAAGTACGTCGAGGGCATCATTAGGATCGGGCTTGTTGACTGCCAGCGCCTTCTCAATGATCTCGATTTTGTGCGCCAGTTGCTCGTCTCCGATGCCTGTCCCTTTTCCGGTTATCATTGCGACGGGTTTGCCTGTAATAGCTGCTACAATGGCGCTGGCTGCCGTGGTGTTACCTATTCCCATTTCACCGGTACCTATGATGTCCAGCCCTTGCTTTATCTCTTTTTCCACGATGTCGATGCCTGCCTCGATGCTATCGATCGCCTGGGTCCTGGTCATGGCCGGTCCCATGCACATATCGGCGGTGCCGGAGCCAATGCTTTTACAGATAATGTTTTCAGATGCAGTCAGTTTCACGGCTATGCCCATGTCGGCGATGACGACCCTGGCGCCTACCTGCCGGGAAAGGACGTTTATTGCAGCTCCCCCGCTTAAGAAATTGAGGACCATCTGTGCGGTAACTTCCTGTGGATAGAGGCTGACACCCTGCGCTACCACTCCATGGTCTGCTGCCATCGTAATTATTGCTTTGTTTTTTATTTGAGGAATCGATTTGCCGGTAATGCCGGCGATCTGTATCGAAATATTTTCCAGGATACCAAGGCTGCCGCGCGGCTTGGTTAACTGGTCCTGCCGCTGTGCCGCCTTATCCATGGCAGCCTTATCCAGCGGTTGTATTCTTTTTATTGTACTATCAAGTATACGCATTTAGAGAGTACCTTATTAGAATTCGATGCCCTTACGCTGAGGTATACCCGCTGAATATGGATGCTTGATCATAAGCATCTCTGTGACCAGGTCGGCGCGCTTTACTATTTCCTGTGGAGCTTTACGGCCTGTAAATACAAGTTCCACATTGCCGGGTTTCTTGTCTATGAGGGCCAGCAGTTGCTGAATGCTTATGAAGCCGCGCCAGTATGCGATAAAAATCTCATCAAGGACGACCATATCATACTTGCCTCCGGTGAGAGCTTCTTCTGCAAACTTGTATGCCCGGTTGGTCTCTTCCAGCAATTCAGCATCAGACTTTTTGAACAGGTCTCCCTCCCCGAATTGCTTGATCTCAAACGGCTGGTACTTCGTCGCGAAAAGATGCTCGCCGCCGACCTGGCTCTTTAAAAACTGGATAAAAATCACTTTTAAATCCTGGCACGAAGCTCTCAAGGCCAGTCCCAGCGCAGCAGTCGTCTTGCCTTTACCGTCGCCAGTGTAAACCTGGACAAGACCTTTAAAATCCTTTTCAGCCATGTATCCCTCCGGATAGAATCTCATATATTTTTTTCATATCAAGGCTTTGCCTGAACGCTAAAGCAAGATCATTGTAGGCTCTCTCTTTATCCAATGCTGTATGCTTTATAGCAGGCATCCCGCGTAGCGAGCATAAATTATCCAGGAACTTGCCCGTGAACTCGCCATTGTTGAAGAGGCCGTGTATATATGTTCCGAAAACTGCGCCTGGTCGATCGATATCACCGTCAGTATATGTGCCTGAATGGATGTTGGATTTAGTGATTTCGAAAACGGGACTATTAATTGGGGATTCACTTTTGCCCATGTGTATTTCATACCCTTTCACCGGTACGCCGTGCATGTTTTTGAATAAGCCGACATTTGCCTCAACATGGCCGCTTACCTGTGAGGTCACTTTTTCGACTTCGAAAATGGTATCGAAATCCAGCAAACCCAGCCCTTCAGCATTGCCTGCATCGGACTCTGTCCTGTAGGGGTCGTAAATATTATTGCCGAGCATCTGGTATCCACCGCATATTCCGATTACCGGGGTCCCTGCCTGCGCATTTTGAATTATTGCATCTGCCAGGCCGGTTTTACGCAGAAAAGCCAGGTCATTCATTGTACTTTTTGTACCTGGCAGGATGATCAGATCGGGGTTGCCCAGTTCTTGCGCGGTTGACACGTATCGAATATTGCAGGATGTCTCCAGCGGATCGAAATCGTCATAATTGGATATATGTAGGAAACGCACGATGCAAACATCAGGACGCCCC
>JAPLHL010000091.1 GCA_026389655.1 Chloroflexota bacterium | reverse complement strand
ACTCAAGTGCCAGAAGGGCGTAGGTGATTACCGAGTTCGTCCTTTGCGAACCCTGGTTATAGACATCGCCGTATTTGCCCTTTTCTGCCAGGAGGCAATATCCCTTTACAATATCGGTAACATGCGACCAATCTCTGAACGCATTAACGTTTCCCACAACTATCCTGTCTATTTCACCGCGCTTGACTTGCATGACCTGCTTTGTCAGGGCTGAAGTAACAAACATAATGCCGCGCCCGGCTCCCTCGTGATTGAAACCCCTTGAGACCACAGTACGCAGTCCGTAGCTGGCATGGTAGTTTCTCATCAGGAAGTCACCGTACACCTTGCTCACTGCATATGGCGACATAGGACGCAGTGGATTTTCTTCTTTAATGGGGACCTCCGGTATTTCGATGGGAGCAGGAAATATCACGCCGTACTTTTTAACTGCGCTTTTGTATTGATAATCCGAGTAAATAACCAGCCCGTATTCCTCGCTGCTTCCTGCAAAAACTATCACCGGGTTGATTCCTTTATTTTTAACTGCTTCCAGCAGATTGCTGGTACCCGTGCAATTGATATCCATTGTTTCACTGGGACAGGTAAAAGAACGCTGCACAAATGACTGTGCTCCAAGATGAAAAATATAATCGGGCTTACTTTTGTCCAGTGCTGCAGCTATACTCGATATATCCAGCAATTCGCTCTCCAGCAGGTTGACATCATCGAATATTCCTCTGCACTTGATGTTGTAGGGACACAGGCCGTCGGCACGGCGGCGGAACAAGCCGTAGACATTGGCTTCCTGTTGGACCAGATAGTCTGCCAGGTAAGACCCGACAAAGCCGCTGATACCTGTAACTAACACGTTCTTCTTCTTGAAACTCACTTTGTGTCTCCTTCTTTCATACCGGTCAAACGGGCATAAATTTTCTCATATGCCTGTACGCAGTCCGGCCATTTAAAAAGCTTCTTCTCAGTCAATTTGGTTTTATTATTATAAACTGCTTCGACTCCGAGCGCTATAGCTTGAGGACTTTTGGCTTCGACCAGCATATATTTTCCCGAGACTACTTCCGGCAATGAAGCAACGTCCGAGGCCACGATCGGTCTTTCCATTGCGCAGGCTTCGGCTGCGCTGAACCCGAAACCCTCTGATAAAGATGGCACGACTACACAATCGGCTGCTGCTATGTACGAGGGAAGCTGGTTGCGCTGTACGGGGTCAACGAGTATTACGTTATCATGTATTTTAGAAGAAGATATAGCTTTCTGGATACTCTGGTACCCGTCAGACGGCTCGTGAGCAAGTACCATAACGAGTTTGCTGTTTTTGATTTTCTGTGAGATTAATGGCACAGCTTCCACCAGGTATTCGACTCCTTTGGAGATGCCCGGGCGCCCGTAGTACATGTAGATAAACTCATCCCTGATACCGAGTTTGCTTCTGACCTCACTGCCATTTGCCCTGGCCGGGTCAAAAAGCTGGTAATCAATGCCCGGGTAAACAATATTTATAACAGCGTTCTTCACACCGGACTGTTTTATGCATTCAGCAGTGTAATTCGAGATTGCACAATAGATATCGAAGGGGAGCCCCACAATTATACGTTCCAAGAACTGATGCAGGCCTGATTTTATTGTGCCCATCCCTGCCATTCCCTTCCAGTGCTTGCCGATGATCTCAAGGACGGTGATAAGGCATTTTTTCCCCCGCAGTCTTGCGGCCAACCAGGCAGGAAAGGCGCCGTTATAAGTAGTAGTGTGAATAATGTCAGCTTGGGCTGCCAGTCTAATCGCCAGGGGAATCGCCAGAAAAGTGAACCAGTAGCGTGATGCCTGCGGCGTCCTGATACGTATTATTTTTACATTATTGAGTGTTTGATATTTATCCGTATCGGGCAATAGCGTGGTAAGCACTGTAACATTATTACCCTTTGCTGCCAACCCTTCACAAATATGCCTGAAAAGTACTTCCGCTCCGCCAATGAAAGGATAGTAATGTTCCAGGACGAACAACACGTTCATTGTGCGGGTCATCCACCTGATTTGAAGAATTCTTCTTTCATACGTATTTTGATTACTGCCCACATCACACCCAACCCGTGTGTAATAGGGTGCTGTGTCGAGCCTGCATCATGGTATATGCATGATACAGGTACTTCCGTTATTTTAAGCTTGTTTTTTCGCGTCTGTACCAATGATTGTATACTAAATCCAAATCCGGGGTAGGTTATTTTGATTACTTCGAAGGCCTTCCTGCTATATGCCCGGAAACCGCTTTGCCCATCAACAATCTTTTCCTTGTGTCCCACATTATACAGCCAGGTAATGATATTGATGCCTAATTTACGGTGGAGCGGTACTTTTGCGGCGCAGAGGAAACGTGACCCTATTACGAGGTCTGCTTTTCCTGCCAGAACGGGTTGTACAATGTCTGGTATTTCATCGGGATTATGCTGTCCATCGCCATCGAGTGTAACGGCAATCTCAGCTCCGTATTTTATGGCAGCTTCAAAGCCGGTGCGTGTGGCTGCGCCTGCTCCTTGCCTGGTCCCATGGCTTATAACTTCGGCGCCAGATTGACTGGCAACTTTTGCTGTATTATCGCTCGAACCGTCATCCACGACGATGACCTTATCAACGTGCTTAATTGCCCTGGCAACGACATCGCCGATAAAACGTTCTTCATTGAGGCAGGGTATGATCGCTACAATTTTAATATTATTAACATTCAAAGGCATAGTAGATAAAAGATTATACGGAAACAAAATACAAGTCAATTGTTAATGATAGAGTTTGTAAGGTTAGATGCGATTATGATAATTATTAACCGGATAAAAACAATGTATTACTTTGATCCTGCAATATTGTGTGATAGATGGACATGTGAAAGTAAATAATACTGAGGACCGATAGCGCCTATTTCACGGTGACCGACTTGGCAAGGTTGCGCGGCATGTCTGGATTATTTCCGAGCCTGATGGTCATCTCATAGGCGAGAAGCTGCAATGGCACAACTGCGACCATGGGATAAAGTAAATCATGTACTTTAGGCAGCTTGATCCAGTGATCGTAAACTTCGTTGTCCCTGTCCGATACTGCGATGATTTTGGCACCGCGGGACTTGGCTTCGATGGCGTTGCTTAACGTTTCCTCATAGAGCCCTCGGATGCGATTGCGAAGTTAATCCCGCGGGCAATGTAATAGCAGTCACTGGACTTGTAATACAGGTCTGCAATACGTCCGATCCCTTCACGGTTCCATTCGATCACCTTGGCTACCTGCTTGCTGACCTTGCGGATGTTGTCGGCGGCCATATCGAAAGAGTGCACCATTGAGAATGACAGCAGATAGAACACGGCAAGCTGGTTCAGGAATGACTTGGTTGCGCAGACTCCGATTTCGGGTCCGCAATTTAAATAAATTACATGATGGCTTAGTTCACCGAGCAGCGACTGCGGCCTGTTTACTATCGAGACGATCTTGGCTCCGCTCTGGCGGGCCAGTTTAACGCCATCGATCACATCGAGGGTCTCGCCGCTCTGGGAAACAGCGATCACCAACGTATTTTTTCCGAGAGAATCGGCAAAATACTGGAACTCGGAAGCCATCACCACTTCGCAGAACTTCTTGCCGATACTCGAGAAAAGGTACCTGCCGACAAGCGCCGCATAACGTGATGAACCGCAAGCTGTAACGATGACCTGGTCGGCCCTGAGGATGTCCATGGCGACGGAGATAAAGAGCTCCTTGTCCTGTTGCGAAGCGGCCATAAGGGTTTTAGGCTGCTCCATAATCTCTTTGAGCATGAAATATGGATAGTCGCCCTTGTCACTCTCATTCCACTCCATAGCGGGCTTTGTAGCTTTTTTGTGGATCTCTTTGCCGGTGGCGTCAAAGAACGTGGTTTTGTCCGGCGTCAGCACGGCTATCTCAGCTTCGCCGAGCATATACAATTGGTCGATCTGCCCTGCCAGCGCCATTGAATCACTGGCCGCAAATGCCTTATGGGGGCCAAGGCCGATAACAAGAGGGCTGCCTTTGCGCGTTCCCACGATTCTATCGGGTTCTTTTGTGCAGATGGCAAGAAATGCATACGAACCTCGCAGCCTGGGAGCTACTGCAAGTACGGCATCTTCCAGGGACCGGCCTTTCTTCATCTCGTCTTCCAGCTTATGCGGAATTACTTCGGTATCCGTCTCAGAGATGAAATGATGCCCCTTTTTCAGTAACTCATCGCGAAGTTCCTGGTAATTGTCGATTATCCCATTATGGATAACAGCTATCTGATTACTGCAGTCGCAGTGGGGATGCGTGTTCGGTCCTGTTACGCCGCCATGGGTTGCCCAGCGTGTGTGCCCGATGCCCAGGTGGCCCGGCACTTTGTCCAGTTTATATTTTGCATTGACCTCGTCAAGCGTTCCTACACCCTTCTTCACGATTAACTTATCTCTGGAGATCATGGCGATGCCGGAAGAATCGTAGCCGCGGTATTCCATGCGCTTCAAACCCTCGAATATAATAGAGGAGGCATGACCGTTGTTGCTGCAATAACCTATGATTCCACACATGCTAAAGTTACATCCTGATAAATAATTATTTGGGGCTTATTACGTTTGTAACGAGAGTGAGAGGGTCCTTTATATGAGGTAAAGCCTCCTTGTTCATATATAGATAAAACTTAACGGTCTGGTTATCGCCTGTACTATTGATACTAAAATCTACCTGGTGCTCCCATTTCTGATCGTTCAATACTGTTCCTGTCTCGATGGAGTTGATTATAGCACCGTTAGCCTGAATTTGTATTCTGTATGTGACTGGAGCTCCTTCGTGGTTGATTATACCTGTGATCAAGCTTGCAGGTTGCCCCGCGACTATCTCTGCCGGGTAACCGGACGCTTTACCATCCTGGTTAAGCAGGTAAAACTCGGTGAACTTATCCATTGGTTGGGGAGTAACGGAAAGAAATACAATGGCAGCGATCAGGCCGATAATAACCAGTATCAGGATGTAAAAAACTGCCTTGTTCGATTTAGTCATTGCTATATTGTAATACGTTTTTCATAGTGACGTTGTTGAGAAGTGTATAGAGTAGAAATTATATTTGGTTTGTGTTCGTATGGCAATTTACAGAATCGATGGCTGAACTGATTAAAAGGCCTTTGCAGACCAATAATCATATAACTTTATCATTGTTATTTTTGGACAATGCCGGAAATGCTGATTTAAACATCATTGGATCAATGATTAATTCATTCCCTGTGCAATTTAGCCAGTCGTTAATTGCTCGTACCAGTTCAAAGATCATACTTACGTAGGCTTGTATTAAGCCCTTATTCACCTTGCATATATTCAGCAGCTTAGCTTTTTGATAAAGAGGAAAATCCCCGAAGTCAGCAACTTTATATTCGTCTTCTTTTAAAATTATTGCCCCACTATCAGTCTTTGTCAACTCCAGTGAATCGCTAGTTTCACTTTGAGAAGATCGAATATCTTTCAATAATTCTTTTAAAATTGTTCTATTTTTGGTTGGATTTTTTCTAGGTGTCAACTTGCTGCTTTTATTTGTTATTGCGCTTGAAGAGCCGTCTGAACTTCTATCAG
>JAPLHL010000520.1 GCA_026389655.1 Chloroflexota bacterium | reverse complement strand
GTGATATATTTTCCGCAGACATACCTGGCCCGTCATCAGCAATAATTACCTGTACCATATGATCAATACTGCTGGTAGTAATATGCAGAAGTCCTTTTTTGTGCGCCTCGTACATGAAATATTCGGCATTGAGAACGATATTTAGAAATACCTGCTGTATCTGGGATACATCCAACAATAATTCCGGTAAATCATCGGCCAGTGATGTAATAACTTCAATACCGGATTTCCTCATATACGTGCGGCGCAATTTAAGTACGCTGTCGATAATGGAGTTAATATCGGCCGTTTGCTTGTCGGGCTTCTGCCCGCGTGCAAAGACCAGGAAATCCTTCAGGATACCGGCAGCACGGTTAGCTTCCCTGTATATTGTGCCGGCATCATCTCTAACGCTATCAGGGATTTCCGGCTTTCCCATCAATAAATGCGCCAGGCCCATTACACCGGTAAGCGGATTATTAATCTCATGGGCCAAGCCTGCAGCCATTTCCCCCAGCGATGATAACCTGTCAGCCCGCATGAGCTTCTCCATCATCTTCTTCTGCTCAGTCATATCCGAGATAAGTACAGCATACCTGCCTTTTTTCAAACTCAATCCGCTTATCCGTAAATACTTATCAAGCGTTACAGCATACAACTCTTCTATCAGGACATTTTTGCTCCTAGATATGAGATCCTTCCATAGATCGACACTTTTAAGTCTCATAGTCGGAAAAACTTCCCACAGGGTTTTACCCACAACGTCATTTCCCTTAACCCCGGCGATCCTCTCAAAAGCAGGATTTACCTCCAGGAAACGTGCATCAGTGGCTTTCTCATCATCGCCGTAAAGCACCTCGAAAACGGCAAAACCATCCTGCATGCGGTCGAATACCAGTTGGTATTGCTCTTTGCTTTCTCGCAAAGCCTGCTCGGCTTTGCGTTTATCGGTAATATCGCGCAAGACAACCTGGAATTTCTCAACCTGGCCATTCACAGAGATCAAGGCGCGCAGGGTCTGCTCCATCCACATGGTGCCTTCGCTCTTTTTATAGGGTTGAATATCATAGATGACCTTACCGGGTTCGGACAATAAATCTTCTATTGATGCAGTAAATACCGGGTACTGTGGTTCAGCTATCAGTGATAAATAGCTTTTCCCAACCACTTCCTCGCTGGTTTTATCATAGAACTGGCAGAATGCACGGTTGGCAAATGTGATTGTGCCATCGGGCACAAACCTGCAGATCAATTCAACCTGGTCTTCTACTACGGCCCGGTATTTCTCTGCATTTGCTTTCAGCGCTTCTTCAATCCTCTTGCGTTCCGTTATATCCCGCCCTATGCCAAGACAGAACTCGCGCCCGTTATGCATCACATAGTTCAGGGTCAACTCTACAGGGAATATCTCGCCATCACGGTTGCGCTGCAAAGTCTCAAATCTGAAAGATCCCAGTCTCCTGAGCCTTTTGAAAGCATTTTGCCAGTTCACCAAGTCATAGATGACATCTATGTCACAGAGCTTCATAGAAAGCAATTCTTCCGTGGAATATCCGAGGAATTGACAGGCCATATCATTTACAGCTAAAAATGACGCATCCCCGTCCACCATATATACAAGGTCAACCGAACGTTTTATGAGGTTTTTAACAAAGAGGGGAATTTCAACCGGCAACGAGACCTGGACCGATTTCTCTTCGCTATGATTGATCGCAGAGCTACGAAGATCGTCCGGGCCTGCAAGTCCTCCCGGCCCTGTTGTTTCCGAAGTTTTCTTGCTGATATTCATAAAAAAATAGGCACAGCCTGATTATTCAACATGCGAGCTGTACCTTTGACCAAAATAATCGCACTCGGGATTCGTATCGTATAACCAGCCTCTTATTTCGTAATCGCTCAGTTACCAAAATTATACTTGACTTATCATCATGTATCAATAGTATGGGATACAAATCTTCATTTCCTGATAAAAGTGTACTATCTACCATGATATGACAAATATCACAGTTTTTACAATAGCTTGTTATTATCATAAGTTGTTGAACTTTATCGGTTTAGATTAATATTTCACGTATCTCATAGTAACCTGATAGGTGGGGGAATAAGCTGTATATATTTTTCCCTATAGCGATATAAATACCAGGAGAAAACAGATGGAGAACATTAATAATATAGTCATCATTGGCGGTGGAGCCTGTGGGCCCAAGACCGCAGCCAGAGTACGCAGGCTCGATCCCGTGGCAAAGATAACGATGATCCAGGATGAATCATTGGTTTCTTATGCTGCCTGTGGGCTGCCGTATTTCATCGCTGGAGTTGTAAAACCCAGAAACAGGCTCATCGTACGTGATGCCTCCGCTTTCAAGAAACTCAGCAATGTGGATGTATTAATCAATACCAGGGTGGATACCATCGACAGGGCGGGGCATAAAGTAAATGTGACTGATTTATCTGAAAAACGCAGCTACACCTTGGGTTACGATAAGCTGGTCATCGCCACAGGCGCCGGAGCGGTTGTGCCGAAAGTCCCCAGAATCGATCTTAAAGGAGTACATATTCTAAAAAACGTCCCAGATGCCGATGAGATCATCGGGCTGATTGAAGAAGTCGATAATAAAACGGCGGTGATTGTAGGAGCCGGACTGATCGGTGTCGAGATGGCTGAAGCACTTGTTGCCAGGGGTTTTGAAGTTACAATAGTCGAGGCGCTGGACAATGTTCTTGCCGCCTTACTGGACAGCGAAATTTCCGATCTGGTGGCAAAACACCTTAAGGATAAAGGCGTAATACTCAAGCTGGGACAGAAGATCACGGCCTTCGAAGGAGAAGATGGCAGGGTAAACGGCGCCGTCACAGACAAGGAAACTATTGAGGCTAAACTCGCCATTGTCGCCATCGGGGTACGTCCCGAATCAAAGCTGGCAAAAGAGGCCGGACTGGAAATCGGCCCACGCGGGGATATTACAGTCGACGATTACCTGCAAACCAGCGATCCCGATATATACGCCGGCGGTGACTGCGTCGCTAATTTGAACATCGTGACAGGGCAGAAGGTCTTATCGGCCAACGGCTCTACAGCCAATAAGCATGGTCATATCATCGCAGCTAATATTACAGGCGGGAAAGAGAAATTCCCCGGAGTTGTAAACAGCGCCTGCGTTAAGGTATTCGATTTCAATGTGGGGAGAGTCGGCATCACAGAAAAACAAGCCAAAGAAATTGGATATAAATACGCAACCGGAATGGTAGCTGCCCCCGATTTACCCGATTATTATCCCGGCAGTAACGAAATGGTCCTCAAGATAGTGGTTGATGCTCAAAACGGGAGAATCCTGGGCGGTCAGGGTGTAGGCCCCGGTGACGTAATAAAACGCATTGACGTCCTGGCAACTGCCATAACCATGGGGATGACCGTAGACATGCTGGCCAATCTTGATCTCTGCTATGCCCCACCGTATAACGCAGCACTTGACGGTCTGCACCACCTGGCCAATCTTGTCCGCAATAAGATAGCAGGAAGGGTGGAAGGGATTAAGCCGTCCGAAGTAAAGGAGAAAATCGACAGGAAAGATGATTTTGTCTTGCTGGATGTCAGGAGCCACCTTGAAGCAGAGCGGACCAGAATTGAAGCGCCCCAGACAGCCTTAATTCCACTACCTGTTTTAAGTACTAAAATGGACAAGCTCCCCAAAGAAAAGGAGATTGTGGTCTTTTGCCGAAGTGGCGGGCGGGCCTACCGGGCCGCGTGCACTCTAAAAGGCGCTGAATATAAAGACGTGAAATTTATGGAGGGCAGTCTCACCTGCTGGTGCGACGACGTCATAGGCCAGCCAATCCTCTAATCGATAAAAGATCAGAATACGAAAGGGATAAACATCTGGGTCTCTTTAATATAGTCGGCATACGATTTGCCGAATCTGGCAATATTTTCCTTTTCCTCCATCCTGGCAGTCAAGACCAGGAACACAGTGGCTATCACTACGAGCACGATGCTGGGAATGGAGATATCCTTTAAGAATGCTCCCAACGCCATAAAGAGCAGGGAACTGTAGAGGGGGTGCCTGATAAACTGATAGGCGCCCTTCTTCACCAGTACTGTAGTCTGTTCGAAATCGCCCGATGGTTTGCCAATGGCTCTCAGCATGTAGAATCCGTGAATTGCCAGCGCAATACAGATCGCCAGTAATATCCACGAGGCAATTTGCAGCAGAGAGAAAGGATCGCGGAACCACACATCGGCATTTAATAATATAAGCGCTACAATCGCTTCCCAGGCAAAGAACCGGTAAAAACCATGCGCCCTCGT
>JAPLHL010000066.1 GCA_026389655.1 Chloroflexota bacterium | reverse complement strand
AGCAGATGCCACGCACCCCCGTAGGCAAAATACTAAAAAGAGAGCTGATAAAAATGCTGGCATCCGGCCAGATCACTTGATTATAAATGATCTATATTATTGATGATGGGAGGCAGAGCTATGTCTAAAATTAATACTGCTCTTGGACCCATATCGGCGGACCAGATGGGGATCACTCTTATGCATGAGCACATGGTGCTTGCCTACCCCGGATGGGACCTGGACCCATTATGCCAGCATTTTGAACCCGGCGAGCTTGCCGCTATTTGCGCCGAAGCGCTTGGCGAGGTCAAGAAGTACGGTGTTAAAACTGTGGTAGACGCCTCACCCTGGGACCTCTGGAGGAACATAGAGCTCGATAAGATCGTTGCGGAGAAAACCGGTTTGAATATCATCTGTGCCACAGGCCTGTACTACGAGGCCGAGGGCATGCCGGCTTACATCAAGTTCCGCAGTCAGTTAATGGATATCACGGCCGAGCTGTACGAATCCTTCATGCACGAACTTACGGTGGGCATCGGTAAAACTGGCGTAAAGGCCGGTGTAATCAAGGTGGCAACCAGCCATGGCAGCATCACTCCCTACGAAGAAAAGGTGCTCAAGGCGGCAGCCAAAGCTCAGAAAGAAACGGGGGTTCCTATTACCACGCATACTCAGCAGGGCACAATGGGACCTGAGCAGGCGGCATTACTTATCGGAGAGGGGGTAAAACCTGAAAAGATAATAATCGGTCACATGTGCGGCAACGCCAGCCTGGAGTATCAGATGTCGGTGATCGATAAGGGCGTCTACGTCGGATTCGACCGATGGGGTATTGATTACCTCTTCCCCGATAACCTGCGCAGGGCCACGTTAATTGGACTGCTCGGGTTGGGCTTCGCCGACCGCATTGTTCTCTCACAGGACTGCAGCGCACGTACTCTGGGAAGGCCGCTTGTCATGCCTGATTTTGTACAGGCGCTTGTAGCCAACTGGTCATATACCCACATATTCAAAGATATCATCCCGCAACTCAAGCAGGCCGGGGTGACCAATGCCCAGATCGGCCAGATGCTCGTGGGAAACCCCAAGAGGATTTTTGGCGGCTAGACCGTATCTTTCATCAGGACCGCTCAGTCGTGTCCCAACTTAAGAAAGCTGACAAATAGGCCTTTAATATTCCAGTGCACGCTGCAGGAACCATGATTGCAGGCTATATATCACCACCATTTCTTGCCGACGGCGGCCAGTGGTGCAACAGCCAGCCAGAGTGTAATCGTAATCAGCATGGAATAGGGATAGTCGATACCGGGCATTCCGAAATGCTGTGCTATCGGTCCCCACAATAACATGAGTATCAATGAGCTTAGAAAAAAGCCGGGTATGGCCGCCAGAATTCTAAAGTAACCCATTTTAGACCTCCCTTGAATTGGCTTCAATTTGGTTAACGACCACAAGGAATATTTCCCTTTTATTCATTATCAACCCCTAAACGCAATCTCTATGTAAGAGCGTCAATCTCTTTTTCCGCTCTAGCTATGATCTCCCTGACACGCGACAATTGCTCATGGTCCATGCTGTGGACCTTTTTCATAACATGCTTCATAAGATGGCCGATTTCGTGCATGACCTCGTGGATTTCCTCATGGGTGTGGGGGTCCCACCAATTCTTCATGTGCTCTTTTATCTTGTCAATGTGTTCCCCGCGATCTTTGAGAAATTTCCTGCCTTCGTCCGTGATCGTGTATACCTTCTTACCATCCTGTTCCAGGGAGTTTACGTAACCCATATCTTCCAGCAACTGCAGCGTCGGATAAACGCTACCCGCGCTCGGAGTATAGAAACCGTAGAACCGGTCTTCCAACGCCCTGATTATCTCGTAGCCATGGTTGGGTTTATCTTTGATCAGATCCAGGATGACGTACTTAAGGTCACCTTTCTCGAATAGCCTTGAGTGACGCCCATGCTCATAAAATCTCTTTCCAAACATATTATTCACCTCTCTGATATGTTACGATATATCGTAATATATTACTTTGTGTTTTGTCAAGTGCTACTCTGTTGATCACCAAAAATGATACTATGGGATGCTTAGTTGGAAGGAGGAAACGTAAAAATACATGTTCAGTAAGCGCAGCGTAAAAGATTACAAAGACCCATTACCCGGGGTCAAGCTGAAGACACTCGTATTCGGCGAGAAAACGTTGATGACCGAGTTTCTCCTTGCCAGGGATGCCACCCTGCCGGACCATGCTCACCC
>JAPLHL010000403.1 GCA_026389655.1 Chloroflexota bacterium | reverse complement strand
CGCCGTTATCGGCGCCCATGCCCAGCAGGGCAGCAGTCCCGTCGGTGCGCTCGATGCGGATGGCGAACTCGCTGCTGCCTTTAGAGTCTTCCCACTCGTGCGTCCAGGTGAAGCCGATGCCGTGCATGCGCCCGTTGGGCAATCTTTTTGCGCTCGGCTTATGCCACTTGTCATCCCATTTAATTGCCGCCTTACCCTGATCGATACACTCCTTCAGGCTGTCGCGCCCCGGGAATCCGCGTTTCTTTTTCTCTTCCCTGACCCATTCCATATCATGTCCCATACAGCCGTCGTTCTTCAGGGCCACTTCGGTCGGGTCCATGCCCAGCTCGGCTGCTACCCGATCAAATACCAGCGTCTGGGTGAGCACCGGCGGGAGCATCTCGCAACGCGTCGGCACCGTATGCCCCTTGTTAACCCAGATGGACTTGCTCTGTCCCCTGAGATTTTTGATCCTGGTATTATCGTGCAGATGCAGGACAGGGCTGAAAACCGGCCAGATGGCATTAACGTGATAGAGAACGGCCTCCACCGCAGTTATCGTGCCGTCGTTCTTAAAACCCACTTTAACGAGATAGGTCCCCTCGTCCATCGAGCCGCCGAAAAAATCCTCCCTGCGGGTGAAGATATATTTTACGGGCCTGCCCGTTCTTTTAGACACCAGGGCGGCACACCATAGGGGGCCGAGGTTCCAGTCTATCTGGCACCAGCCGCCAAAGCTGGCGCCCTGGTACGGCGAGTGTATCTCGATCTTGCTCATCGGTATCCCGCCAAACCACTCCGAGATACGGCTCTTGGAGAGATGTATGCGCTGATGCTTCAACCATATTTCAGCGTAGTCGCCGTTCCATTTCCAGACGCCGCAGGGACGCTCCGGCCCCACCCAGGTATTGGCCGTCCGGTTGATAGTGAATTCGACCACTTTATCCGCTTCCGCAAACCCCTTTTTCATATCGCCGTGCAGCAGTTCATCGTAGGCGCCCCTGTTCCAGTGGTTACCGTCTATATAGCGTTCGGGGAAGGTAAGCGGCGCACCCGGTTCGCTGGCCTTCACCGGGTCGAGCATAAAGGGCCTTTCCTCCCATTCGATCTGGATCAGAGAGAGCGCCTCCTCCGCAATATCTTCCGTCTCCGCCGCAACAGCGGCACCGACCAGCTCGCCTTCCATGTGGGCAGCGCCAGGTAGCGGCTTATCCAGGCCAAAGAAACCGGCGACTCTACCGATAATGTCCGCCTTCATGACCTCGGGATCATCCCAACGCAGTATGTACCTGACGCCCGGCAACTTCTCCGCCCTGCTGGTATCCATTTTAAGTATTTTTGCATGGGCGTAAGGAGACATCAGCAAGCGCATGTACAGCATCCCGGGAAGCTGAACATCCATAGTATATTCGGCCTGCCCTGAGGCCTTGGCAAGCCCGTCGATCCTTCTGGGGACTTTTTGCCCCACATATTTAAATTCCTTGGGCGGATATTTATCCGCCAGCAGGTTATCAAGTGTTTCCAGCATGCGGGCTGACTGGTCTTCGGGGTGCTTGTTCATCTTACGCCCTCCTTTGATTTAGACAT
>JAPLHL010000350.1 GCA_026389655.1 Chloroflexota bacterium | reverse complement strand
AGCCCCGGAGGCCGCCAGAAAGGCAGCCGAATCTGCATTTGAGCAGATGGATAAAGCAATCGAACAAAAATACGGAGTGAAAAGCTACCGTGTATTTTACCCGGACGGTGCCACCAATTTCACGCCGTACATCATGAAGATGGCTGAAAATGGTGTGCAGCTTGTCTCCGTTGGGGGTACAATGCTGGAAGTTGCACTGTTTGCCAAGCAGAGGTGGGCTGCAGGCTATAAGTGGCCTCTAGTGCAAATTGGCACCATGGTCGATCCGGCTATGTTCATCGGTATAAGCGGCTATGACGGGGCACAGGGAATTGTCAGCGACCGGACTGTGCCGTGGGAGTTAAAAGAGGTCACCGTAGCCCCGGGGTATCTGGATATGGCGAAACGCATCAAAGCAAGGTTTGAAGAAAAATTCGGCAAACCTATGGTCTACCAGGGATGCTACGGGTGGGGTGCACACCATATGGCATTGTATTTTGAAGCTATCAAACGTGTGGGAACGATTGATCCCGATAAGGTCATGGCCGCCTTCCGGGGCGGAACTTTCGAGACCTTTTTGGGCAAATATACATTGGGAGGGGCCAAGACATATGGCGCTCCGGTTATCTGCGGCCATCCTGGCTCTGTCGGAATAATTAAGGGCAAGGAAGAAGTATATCTCGGTGAGCATGCCTTGATGGATGCCGACCTGTGGGATCAGCCATAAAGCAACACTCTGCAACAGTTTGAATCATATTCAGGTGATCTGAACATGGGGCCGTTTTATTAGTTCATGAAGAAAGGACATGTTTGTCGATAAAATTTGTTGACATGTTAAATTAAAATCGCTAATATATCGAATTAAATAATTAATGAACGTTCGTTCATACAATGTGGAGAGGGAAATGGCGCTAACAGGAAAAGTTGCATTGGTAACAGGGGCAGCTCGGGGGATAGGGAAAGCTATTGCCGGAAGACTGGCTGCAGATGGGGCCGACGTGGCAGTTGCCGACGCCTGTCACGATAACGCAAGCATTGATTACCCGATGTCCGGTCTTTCTCAGCTTGAAGAAACTCGCGACGGAATTATAAAACTGGGTAGACGCTCTATGGCTGTCAAGGCTGATGTGACCAGGGCGGATGACGTAAAGAAAATGGTAGATGGTGTGGTGAAAGAGTGGGGACATCTGGATATACTGGTCAATAATGCCGGGGTGTCTGCGAGTTGTCCGGTTGCTGAAATGTCGGAAGAACAATGGGACAGGGTCATAGATGTGAACCTGAAAGGTGTATTCCTCTGCTGCCGGGCGGCAGTTCCGCATATAATAGTTGGCCAGGGATCGGGGAAAATAATCAACCTGTCATCCAATGCAGGCGAGATGCCTTCAGGCCTGATGTCCGCCTATTGCTCTTCAGAGGCCGCTATCCAGATGTTTACCATGGTACTTGCCCTGGAAGTTGCGCCTTTAAACGTTCAGGTAAATGCAGTTTATTCGGGTAACATAAAGACAGATATTTGGAAAGGCATTTTACCAAATACAGCCCGGATAATGGGTATATCTGAGGAAGAGATGTGGAGGATAACAAATGAGAAGGCCGGTGTCATGCCGGTCATTGATGACGGCAGGCATATAT